>SKXS01000150.1 GCA_007128345.1 Spirochaetia bacterium | reverse complement strand
TTCACCGCATCGCACGCAGCCGGGCCGCACACATCATCAATGTATGTGACAGGACGTCCCAGCTTCTGAGTAAGGATGCGTGCATGTTCCTCCAGGGGGATGAGGTTGTGGTAGTCCAGAGTATCACCCTGATGGGCAATGATCGCCACCTGCGCTCCCGCATCGAGGAGATGTGCAATGGTGGGGAGGCTCTTGTCAATCCGGTTCGTGTTCACGATCTTACGGGTTTCCGGATCAATCGGCGAGTTGATATCTATGCGTAAAAGCACCCGTTTCCCGGTGACATGATACGCATCCATCGGCTTAAAGGGCAGCTGCGTATTTCCCATGCGCTACACTCCTGCTGTCTGTCGCCTGAATGCACCCATGCCCAGATATTCATTGGTTTTTCCAGTACCGGCATCCCTGGTTGTCTGCATCTCCATGGCGGCTCGGATCGCGTCCACAGTCTCAGGAATTACCACTGCCTCCTGCGGAATATTGATTGCAAACATGATGTCCTTGCCGCTTTTCACCAGTGATTCTTCCCAGACCGCAATCTCATACATATCTCCCCGCAGGTTTCCGAGGTCCCGGGCGTAGCGAAACAGAGACGCATTGCCCAGAAACCCGTCCTCTATCCGCACCACCCGGATGCGGTCATGGGCATGGAAGATATCCAGGAGTTCCTCCGTCCCCATCTCCTGCTTGGTGGAGACCACACAGGTGATGATATGCCCATGGGTCACCGGGGTATGCACGAGAATCCCTGTCGCATCCACGTGGGGCATGATGGTCATCAGGTCCAACGCCTGGTGGCTGGGTGCATGATCGATCTGCAGTGCATTGGTCAGACCCCTGTGGTAGTCCCCAGGATCAGCCACCCGCCGTATGATGGTGATCGCTGTTTTGGTTACCCCGACAGCACGATCTACTGCATCTATGGCCCTGATAAGCCCTGTGGTATTGCAGCTGGTCAGCTTCAGGTAGTCTGCTCCTACCCCCTGCTCATAGTTTGCGTATCCATGAAAAAAGATGTCTGCGACACTGTTTTGCTCACCGCCCTGAAAGACTGCCTTCTTCCCCAGCTTCTGATAGAGCTCCTTGTTCTTCGCTCCAATTCCCGCACTGGTGGCATCAAGCATGATATCTGTCCGGGAAACCAGGTCTTCCAAGGTACCGTTCACCGGTATGCCCAAATCCGTCAGCAGGTGCTTCTTTTCGGGAACTGCTGTATACAGATCATACGGCATTCCCCTTTCATGCAGTGCCCGAACTGCCAGTGTAGGGGCTACGTCAGCTACCCCGACAAGCTCCATATCCTTCTGCAGGGCCACTCCATCGGCCAGCCGCTGACCGATTACTCCGTACCCTGCTACTCCTACTCGTATACGTTTCATGCTCATAGACCTCCCTGAGTATGTATGTAAATATATTGTAACATGGCATATATGTTCAGTCAATCATATTGTCTGATATTATGATATAACGCTTGACAGCTCATTCCAACCTGCTCTATAGTGAACTATGCAGCAGCCTTTAATTCGACGACACACACTGGTCAACCAGGTCATGGACAGGATACGGGAACTCATTGCTGCCGGGACATATGCTCCGGGAGACCGCATCCCCACTGAGCAGGAACTTGCGGTAATGTTCGGGGTCGGCCGCTCCTCCATTCGTGAAGCAATTAAAATATTCAACTATCTGGGCATTATGGAATCCAAGGCGGCCCTGGGAACCTTCATTTCTGAGCGGTCAAACATCTCTCAGGAGGCCCTCACCTGGGCGCTGCTGCTGGGCAAAGATGATGTTGAGATGCTTATTGAGGTCCGCGGCGCCATAGAACTATGGAGCTTCATCAGGATAACCGTGGCATACCGCAGCGACCCGTCCTCTGCAGCCGCACTTATAGGTTCGCTTGAAGAGGTGCTCACGCGCATGGAAACAGCAATTGCCGCAGGCGATCATGACGGGATAATCAAGGCTGATTATGATTTCCATGACCTCATCATCACCGGCAGCGGCAACCGGTTGTTCAAGGAACTCTACGAGGTGCTCCGCTCCTTCCTCATGGATGAGATCAGGAAGTCCCAGGCGCACTATACCGACAGGAGCGTGATTCTCAGTGAGCATACCAATCTGCTCCGGGCCATCACCTCCGGGGACGTGGGGATCGCAGAAGCATGCTTTACCCGGCACATCGAGAACATTAAATCACTCATCGTGCACGGTATTCATATCAGCCAACCCGAGGTTCCGGCATCTCCGGTGATGCCGCGTCACTGAGCACTATTCCCGGCCGAACACTTCATCACACAGTCTGCGTATGATGCGCAAGGACTCAGCGGAGTCATCCTACGGACTATATTCACATCCAACGCAGCCGTCATACCCGCATTCTGCAATGACCGCAAGGATTCTTCTCCAGTCCTCTGATCCCGTTTCTTCACCTGCTGCGATCGGACGATTTTCAGGGAGCAATACCTGACAAACCAAAGAACCAGGTATTATCCCGGGGATTATCCCTGGGAAAATATTCAACCTTGACAGGAAAACGGTAATTATAATTGTCGCTGATCACGGGGACAGCCAGCCACATGCATGTACCTGATAATCGGTGCGTATGTACGCATCAGGTGCTCCAGATCATCCCCCATGACCACCTGATGGCAGAGATCGCAGAGGATGGAAAGACGGTCATCACCTGCCGTAAGCAATCATCTCCAGGGACAAAGGTTTCGCAGAGGAGTGCTTTACACGGCAAATTCAGGGCATCACGTTCATCGTGACCAGGCCATTCCCAAAAAACCAGTTTGAAACTGTGAGACAAATTACTGCATATTCAACTACTGGCAGCCATGCACATGCTGGTCATAGTCAATAAGAGATCCGGTCATCAATGAAGACAGATCACTGAGCAAATAGAGAGTCAGCGAGGCTATATCTGTCGGCCTGAGAATTCTTCCGAAGGGCTGCTTCTGTTCAGATTCCTCAAGCCAGTTCTCTCCGATCAACTTCCGCTGAAGCGCATCCTCATTATCAGTTAACGTCCATCCCATGTTGATGCCGTTTACCCGAATTCCATAATGTCTCAATGCATGTGCAGAATTTTTCGTAAGGACAGCGAGGGCGCCCTTAGCGGATGAATATGCACAGAGCTCCACAGGTCCACCATGCACGCAATTGCTCAGTATGTTAACTATACTACCGCCCAAGCCATGACTGCGCATACCTTCTGCAGCATCCTGGATAAGCATGAAGGGAGCACGTACATTCAATGCAAAGGTATAGTCCCAGTCAGCTAAAGAGATATCTTCTATGCTTCCCCTCAGAGTAGTTCCTGCCGCATTGACCAGTCCATGAACAGCTCCAAACCTTTCAAGCGTTTTCGGGATAATGCTCCTGCAGTCCTCCTCCCTAGTTAGGTCGGTCTCCAAAAAGAGCGCTTTGCTTCCAAGCTGCTCAATTTCATCGACAGCTTTCATTCCGTTTGTCCGATTCCTCCCGGTAATTACAATTCCTTCTGCATCAGCACGAGCAAAAGTACATGCAATCTCCTTGCCTAGCCCCTGCGTTCCTCCGGAAACAACAACAACCCTTCCATTCATTTGCATGCTCACATTCTTCCTCCAGCATCATATCATAACGGATGCATGCAGCCTCAGTAATCAGCAAGCGTTACTGCTTCTGCTAACGTAAGTCTCTTGAAGACTTCGAAGGCGCATCATCCAAATACTCTATCCCACAAATTACGTACAGCAGTCAGAGATTCTGTAGAATCACCTAGCGGGAAATATTCAAAGCCAACACATCCATCATACCCAGCAAGAGCAGCGGTCCTGAGCATTCTATCCCAATCAACCGTGCCCGTGCCCGGCTCATGACGCCCAGGACAGTCGGCAATATGGATATACCCAATATACTGCATATAATTTTTCATCAGATATTCCAAATCATCGCCCATGACTGACTGATGATACATATCAAATAGTATTCGTACCCGCGTATCTCCTACTTCATCCACTATCTCAGCTGCATCTTCCACACGATAGAGATAATTATTCATATGATCAACCAAGGTATTCAGCGGTTCTAACACAATCGTCATGTCATCTGGAAGATACTCCAAAATACGTTTCACACATTCAACGACATTCGCATGTTTTTGAGAAGCGCTTAAATGCTCACAGGGGTGCACAACAACGCCTTCATCTCCCAGCTCATTTGAAAGTACCATCAGTATTTTAGTTCCTAACTTTTGGGCAACAGCGATACTTCCCTTGATTTCCTCTATGAGAATATCATGGGTGTTACGGTCGATTAAATCGCCGGCACGATGACCACTGAAATTCATGATCCTCACATCGGATCTCTGCATAATTTCTTCAATTTCATCTAAAGGTTTTCCCTTCCATCCCCAGAATTCCATAAGAGGAAAACCCCGCTCAGAAATTCTTTTAATCTTTTCCACATCAGTCATGCCCGGGTACAAGGTCTCGTAAGAAATAACTGGATGAATCATGTAGTGCTCCTCCTCACTAGTACGGTTTTCTAAGATATGAATAAGCCCAAAGCCGGGATATCCCGGCTTCCAGAACGCTCTTTCCTGTTTCTTCAGCTTACCGGTAGTTCTGCCGCACCATCTCCACGACAATATCCACATTGCTCTTGTCCACTACCGCCGGTCCTGTAAGAATATTATCACGGGGAATCAGCCCATAGTTGTTATACAGCGTCAACAGCCCTATCGGCATATATCCCTGCAGATACTGCTGCTGCTCTATGGTAAACACCATGTCTCCTTCTGCAATCGCCTGGGTTATCGTAGGAGAAAGATCCACCGCTCCCATCTTCACCCGGCCTCCAGCCAGATTCTTGTCACGCAGCAGCTGCAGCGCCGGATGCGCTCCCTGCGGTCCCAGCGTAAACACCGCATCCGTATTTTCATGCCGTGTGAGATACGCATCCAGCGCCGCATAGTTCACCGCCGCATCCGACGCTCCCGCCAGCTTATCCACCGGTATCCCATGCTCGCCAAACACATCCTCTATCCCTCGCGCTCGCGTCTCCAGCCCTACATGCCCCACTTCTTGAATCAGCACCACCGCTCGCCTCGGCTTCGTCGCTCCAAACTCCTGCAGCATCCGATTGGCTGCCTGCACGCCCACCTGGTACTCATCCGCGCCTACATATGCCAGATACGGTATCCGATCCAAGTCACTCCGAAAATCCGGCACATTTATCGCTACCACCGGTATCCCGTCCGCTATCGCTCGCCGCAGCGGCGCATCCACTGCCGACTGGTCGGTTATCGTCACCACAATCCCATCCGGCTTCGCCGCTATCGCCGTCTCCAGCAAATCCACCAGCTCCCGTATCGATGCCGTCTCAGGACCCAGATACGTCACATCCGCATTGAACATCTGTCCCGCATCTCGTACCCCTTTCACCACAACACCCCAGAACGGATCCGC
>SKXS01000142.1 GCA_007128345.1 Spirochaetia bacterium | reverse complement strand
GCTACGGCCGCCTGCCTAACCGCTGCTTTAGTGCATCCCCTGCTAGCAGCCATGAGGGGAGGATGAGTACTGTTCCCAGGCATGCTCCCGTCAGTGCCAGGGATATGAGTAATCCGAAAAACATCACCGGCTTGAAGGATGCAGCTACGAGTATCAGCAGTCCTCCCACTATAGCCAGGGAAGTGAGGATGATGGGCCTTCCGGTAACAGAGATGGTCTGGATTACCGCTTCGCTTACGCGTATCTGCATCTTCCGGAGAAGACGGTAGTTAATAAGGAAGTGTATGGCATCGTCAATACCTACGCCGACGGCAATGCTTGCCATCATGACTGAAGACATATCCAGGGGAATGGAAAAGAGGGCCATGGATATGTAGGTAATGAACAGCCCTATCGCAAGGGGAATCAAGGCAGCAAGGCCGATAAGCATCGACTTGAAGAAGATCATGGAGACGGCGGCAACCCCAACTGCTGATGCCATGAGGGACGTGTTCTGGTCTTCACGCAGGATATCCGCCAGATCAGCGAATCTGAGGGACCATCCCCAGTAGGCTGTCTGGGCATCCCGGGGCAGCATGGATTCCAGTTCCTGCATAGTGAAAAGCAGTTCCTTGAGGTCCTCATCATAGAGGTTCAAGCCGGTGCTGTGGTCATAGACCCGAAGAATGAGGGTGATCTCTGAGTAGTCATCGTTGGCAAAGGAGCTCACTCCCTCAATATTGTGCAGGGTTGCCAGCTTGAATATCCTGCTTACGCTCAGCATAAGTCCCCGTGAATCCGGAATCTCCTCGTTCCCGCTGATGAGCTTGTTCATAAAGGCGACGTACCCTGCGAAGGAGGAATGGTACCAGACGTTCTCAAGCGAGGCTATCTTCTGCTCATACGCATAGACCTGCTGCAGGACCGCGGGGTCCAGGAAGTAGTCCTTCTTCATCTCCGGAGCTGTAAGGGTAATATAGATGTACTGGAAGCTCCCGATCTGCTCAAGCACATAGGTCGTATTAATCATGACGGGATCGTCCTCCGGATAGTAGGCCAGGTAGTCGGTCTTCTGCCCGATTCGTCCATATAAGACAACGCAGAGGACCAGAAGCACCGCACTGAGGATGACGTACACCCGGTACCGCCGCAGCACATGAGCCCCGGTACGATCCATGAGCCGGCTCAGCACGCCATGGGTTACCCGGATGCTTGAGGATTCCTTCGGGGGCGGGAAAAGCGAGAGAGCAGCCGGCAGGAACGTCAGCGAGAGGATAACGCAGGTCAGGATGCCCGCTATAGCACCTGTGCCGAACTGCTTGATCTGCTCGATACGGGAAAACAACAGGCTTGAGAATCCGATGAGGGTAGTGAGGCCGGCTATGGCAATGGTTGCTGCGATCTTCCTGATGCCGTCTGCCATCCAGTAGATTCCCTCTTCCGCATTCCTGTGGGACGCGTCCCGCATATACTGGTTGAGCATATGGATAGTGTAGGAGCTGCCCAGGGCAAGGATGACCGGCGGAAGGGAGACGGAAATTACGGTGATGGGGTAACCCAAGAGCGCCATAGCTCCCATGCTCCAGATTAATCCGATGCCCGCCACCATCAGCGGCAGGAGTACGGCCCTGAGGGCTCGGAACCCTATATAGAAGAGAATTACCATGAACAGCGATGCCAGAATGAGCAGCAGCAGCAGATCTCCCGTAAGGTACTCTTGTGTCTGAAGCGCATAGGGGATAGTGCCTATGTAGTGTACGTCATAGTATGCGTACAGCGGCTCTATGGCTGCTTCCAGTTTATCCATGGCACCTTCGAGATCAGCCGCCTTCTGGGGCTGGTGGAAGAACACCGCCAAGCTCTTCCCATCCTCTGATATCACCATGCGCCGGGCAAAGGGGTCCTGCTCCAGCTTTTCCCTGAAGTAGGTAATCTCATCTTCTCCCTGGGGGGACCGCCCCAGCGGAGAGGGGAGCACTGGCCGGATACGGATGCCCACTGCCTCGAATGTAGAAAAGCCGAACGGCGAAATGGCGGTACCGAAGATTTCCATTTCCTGTATCGCCTTAATAACCTCATGAAAGGTGTGCAGACCGTCCTGCCGGTAAAGGTCATCACTGGAGATTACCAGGACAAAGTAATCAAAATCCCGCTGTATACGTCCGTACTCCTGTACAAAGGAGCTCTCCTGTTCGGTGCTGGGAATCATGGAAGAGATGTCGGTCTCTATGGCTATTCCTGCAGCCTGTAAGGCGAAGTACAGGGTGACGGCGATGATGGGAAGGAGCACCAGGTAGGGATATTTTAGGGAAAACCGTATCAGTCGATCCGCCATACACTGGTGAGTATACCCCGTGCCTGTTGATGCGTAAAGGGGAGTGTTATGCTATCGTCGGGACCTGAATTCATCCTCAAGAAGATCCATGAGCACCTCATCATGCCATACTCCTTCACGGGGGATCACTTCCCGTCTTGAACCTATGACCTTGAACCCCAGCTTTGTGTAGCTGGCGATTGCCCGATCGTTGAAACTGTAGACCCGAAGTAATATGGAGTGCATGTTGAGATAGTCGAACAGATATCCCGCCAGCAGGACCAGGGCTTCGGTACCGTATCCCTTGCCCCAGTAATCCTGGTTTCCTATGAATATGCCCACCTCGCAGGTCCTGCGCATATGGTCAACTGCAAATGCTCCGCAGTTGCCGATGAGCTGTTCATCCTCAAGGGTGACAATACCATAGGTATGCCCCTTGGCAAGATCCTTGAGGATCTCCTCCTCCTGCTGCAGCGATATCGACTGACCGGCCAGTGTTAAATAGCGGGTTACCTCAAGGTTGTTGAGCCATTCGGTATACTGCCTGGCGTCCTCAATTCGCAGAGGCGACAGGAAACACTTGGTTCCCGTAAGCTTCCGTATGTATTTCATTGCTTGGTCTCCGATTATCTCCATGATACTTCACCGCGGCCCTTGTGTCACCTCTTTACTGCAGAATCCCATGGTAAGTGCACCGCTGGGACACGCACGAACGCAGTCACCGCAGCGTATGCACCGGGAATCACCTGCATGCTTCCAGACGGCGGCATCCATCCCGCAGACGCCTTCACATGCCCTGCAGCTCGTGCATGCATGCCGGCTCACGCTGATGCGGTGCAGTGCAATCCCGTTGAACCAGCCGTAGATGAGCCCCAGCGGACAGATCCAGCGGCAGAAGGGGCGGTAGACACTCACCGAAAGGGCGCTAAGTGCAATAAGCAGTGCCGCCTTCCAGCCCAGCAGTGCCCCGGCGATCTCACGAAGGAATGGCTGTGAAGCCAATAGCGGGAGTCCCACCTGCAGAGTCCCTGCGGGGCACAGCCAGGCGCAGAATGCCGGGATTCCGTTCCCGGCGGGATCAAGGAGAGCAAGAGGCGCTATGAGCACAAGTGATGCCAGGATGAAGTACCTGAGGTGTGCAAGTTTGGGAACGTGTACGCGCATCTTCTTCCCGGGCAGGCGGTGCAGCAGTTCCTGGTAGAGGCCGAAGGGGCACAGCCAGCCGCAGGTGAACCTGCCAAAGAGTGATCCAAACAGCGCAAGGAACCCCACCGCATAAGCTGATACATAGGTGCGGTAGTTTGAGAGGACCGTCTGGAGGGCGCCAAGCGGGCAGGAAGCCAGTGCCGCAGGACACGAATAGCAGTTGAGCCCGGGAACGCAGAGGTACTTGGTTGGCCCCTGGTGTATCGTTCCGGTAAGCAGGTTGGGCAGCCTGATGTTGTACAGCAGTGCGGTGACACCCTGCACTCCCCTGCGCAGACTTGGATAACTCACTGTTCCCCCTATCCAAGACCGATGCAGGAGAGACAGACCCTGATGCCCTGCCTATAGACAACCCCGGCTTCACCGGTGAGCACGCCTATGAAAATCAGCAGGAGAGCTGCGGTGATAATTCCTGCGGTCACATACCGACTGCCCTTTCTTTTCTTCACAGCTTCCTCACAGCAGGGATGCAATCTGGTCCAGGTACCATTGGTTTTCCCTGACACCATAGACTGGGCCGGCAAGCAGTCTGCCCGAGCTGTCAACAAAAAGCGTCGCGGGGATGTACTGGGCATTTCTGGTGAGCACCTCACGCATGGAGCTGTGGGGGATGAGGTTCATGAAGGCGATCCCATAGCGCCTCATAAGCTCAGCAGCCCTTGCTGTGTTCTGTGAGCCGTCAAGGCATATACCGATGATGCTCACCCCTTCCGGCAGTTCGTCCTCAAGGACCGCCAGGTCGGGGAGCTTCACAATGCATGCGGAACACGTGGTCGCCCATATGGTGATCACCGTAACCTTGCTCCCGGTCAGCACTGATGCGTTCACCTCACCTCCAGTGAGGAGATCAGTACCCCGCAGGAGTGCAAACTCGTATCCAGGGCGTACTGTGAGCACCGCCTGTTCTCGTTCGGGGGGCGGAGTCTCCCTGTTCCCAAGAGAACTAAGCACCGGGATCGCTGAAGCCATGATGATAAGCATCACAAGCATGCGTTTCATAGGCACCTCGCTTGAAGTGGTTTAGGCAGAAGTATTACATAAATTATCAGGTTTTGCTAGGGTGTTTTCCCGCAATAATGTCTTCAGGCGAGCATGGCTCCGGTCCCCGGTACGGAACTCCCCGCTCCATGATATGCTTCCTGCCCATATAGGTCACGGCACTTGCCGGACAGAAGTTGTAGCACCGTACGCAGAGTATGCACTTCCCATGCACTGCAATCCTGCCGTCATCAGCCATAGACAAGTTCCGGGAAGGGCAGATCTCAACACAGAGGCCGCAGGATGTGCACCGCGAGGGGTCAACCGCGATATCGTTGCGCAGACGGTCATAGTACTTGCGAAAAGGGCTGCGCTGCAGGGATCCGAGAAATGCGGACCAGCGGGAAAATCCCTTAAGACAGGGCATGTCCCGGAAGATATGCTCGGCAAACCGCTCCAGCCTACTTTCAGCTCTTCTCAGGTACTTCCCTATTTTCCTCCGGTCATTGGTATAGGGAAGACGTATCAGGCTTATGCAGATATTGTTCGGCATAGATATGTGTTCGCTCCAGCGCACATTGAAGTGCCTGCCCCCGAGGAACTCTACAGCAGCCCTGGTTCCGTCACCTGAGAAGAGCCACTGGGTACAGCACAGGAATACCGGCTTCTCCGTGCTGGTGCTGTGAAGCGAAGCGAGAAACTCCTTCATAATCAGGGGAAGATCCGATCCGTAGATCGGGTAGACGAACCCGATGATATCATATGCTTCAATCTGCCCGGCAGTCTTTTCAGCATCCGCACGCTCAATGGACCGAACCTCGGTTATCAGGCCTTTATTGGTGAGGATGTCCCCCAGCCTGTGTGCAGCCCACCAGCTGTTTCCCGTTCCTGAAAAGTACCAGATTCCCGCTGTCATCAGCACCTCGCTTTGCAGAAGTATAGCACAGGATAGGCAATTGTTCTTGCGCATGTGCGTTTCATGGAGTAG
>SKXS01000226.1 GCA_007128345.1 Spirochaetia bacterium | reverse complement strand
TACCGGGATTTGGGCTTCACCCCATCGGGCAAGCACTTCATTGAGGCGGGTATCAGCCATGTGCCTATGATCCTGGAACTTCCTCAACTGAAGAATCGGTTATAAGGCACATCCCACTGGCAGCAGTCCAAAGCAACCTTGAATTCCGACACAAAGACGACTCCCTCACTGAGCAGCTCGGAACGCTGGATTTCATTACTGGGATACGGGGTCCGAATATAGCCGCCTGATGACAGCACCCGGTGCCAGGGGAGTTTCTGAGAATCGGAAAGGGTATGGAGAATGCGCGCAACCTGCCGCGCACCCTTCGGATTGCCGGCCAAGCGGGCAGCCTGACCGTAGGTTACCACCCGTCCATGGGGAACCGCTGCAATAACTGTACATACCCGTTTGGTAAATGGGCTCCAATCTTCTTTCATAGAAATATCTTAACAGATTTACACATTATGTCATTGTCATAAGGAAAACGTAGGAGTATAATAACCCTATGGCTGTTAAGGAAAAACAGCGGGTGAAAATCAGCAGGGCAGATGACAGGTACACCATCACCGTTCCTGCCATGCGTAAGGGGAGAACTGTCCTGCTGACGCTCTGCGCAGTCACCCTCTTCTTTTTCCTGAATATGCTTCCGTTGGTTATCCCCTTCGAGGCTTCACGGCTGGGCAACATGCTCATCCTGTCGGCACGATTTGCTCTCTTCGGTGCTGTCCCGTTTCTCAGCATAACTCTAGTCTTTGCCGCGTGCCTGGCAATAAACATCTGGGCTTTTTTTGCTTCAGAGCAGGTTGCAGTCACCCTTGAACAGGTATGTATAGCCAAGACCCTCTTCTCCATTGGGCATCGTACCCGGCTTTCACTCCATGACATCATCCGTGTGTCCTATATCCCGTCAACCAAATCGATCAACCCGACCAAGCGAAACCAAACCTTTACGTCCCGGAGCTTCCATGAAGGAAAGATCTCCATAATCTGCAGCAGACATACCTACAGCTTCGGAAGGGCGCTGGAGGATTTCCAGGCTGCCCGCATCGCCGACGAGCTCAATCGGATGATCAGGCGCTACCGGGATGATGACGCTACCGATGCATCCCAAACGTTACAGATACCCGCACACTGATTTCCAGCTCTCCGCCTGGGACTGCAGTTTCCGATGTATCGGCAAGCTCAGCACGGAGCATGCCGGGCTGTATGGGCTCGTATGCGCCGGCCGAATCCTCCCGGATCGACAACGGAGCTCCCAGGGTCATGCCGCTGAGTGAGGCAAATTCGCCTGCCTTGGCTAGGGCCCGTGCAAATGCCAGTTCCCTCGCCTGGGCATGGAGTTCTGCAGCATCCTTGATTGAGAACATGACAGACGACAATTCGATTCCCTGCAGATCGCCAATTGAATCAATGATACTCCCCAGCGTATCGAATTCCTCCACCGTCACGTAGAGGGACTGCCTGACCCGCTGTCCGGTCAGTATTCGTCTCTGTTCTCCCCAGGTATACTCAGGGCTGATGGATAGCTGTGAAAGCTGGATCTGCTGTTCTCCTACTCCCTGCCTAGCCAGTATCTCCATCACCTCATGCATCCTCCGGTTTACTGCATCCCGGGCTTCCCGGGTGGTATCAGCAAGGTATGCATACCCCACGGACAACCTGGCTATATCGGGGGCTTGGCTTACTGTGCCCGTTGCGCTCACCGAAATGGTGCCTGGTTCTTCCTGCGCACCGCTTCCGGTCATGCAGCCTGATGCTGCCATGATACCGGCAGCCAGGAGTAACACAAGAATCCGCCTGCTCATACGACGCTCCTTACCCTCACTGTGAGTTCAGTCGACCTGCGTACCTGAGGTAGTACAGCAGCGATATCATCATGATCCCGTTATCGTAGGCCCCCGTACCCATAGAGGAAATGACATCTGCAACCGGCTCAGATACTACGTCTATGAGCTCATGTTCGTCGAGTTCCTGCTCCTGCACCAGATGCAGATCCCTTGCCAGGAAGGTAGTCACCCGGTTGCTCATAAAGGCAGGATTGGGAGAGACGGTGCCGAGTTCAATCAGTTCTTTTGCCTGGTATCCGGTTTCTTCCAGAAGTTCCCGCGCGGCTGCTTCCGCGGGAGGCTCATCCATCTCCACCGTTCCTGCAGGAAATTCACGGGTTACCATTTCATTGCCGTGCCGGTACTGGCTTACCATGAGGAACCGCTGTCCGCCCTCTGCATCAATAACCAGAGGTATGACTGTTACCCAGTTCGGAGCTTCGAGCTGAATAAACTGACCAAGGCCTCCGGTGCTGTTCTCCCGGTCTACCGCATACACTGAGAATATTCTACAGTCCTGTACTTTCTTCCGTCCCCTCGTGGTCCAGGAGAGACGATCCAGCTTGCTGCTCATGTTTCACTCCTTTGCGTCACCTTACCATAAGAGAACCAGATATGCAATTTACCCTCAAGTATGATACAGTTGAATCTAGGAGGATACCCTATGGAACCGGTAACTGTCGTGCCATGGAATTCCATGTGGAAACAGCAGTTCTGCAAGCGTGCCCAGGAGATCAGAGAACACCTCGGAAGCACTGCCCTGCGGATAGATCACATCGGCTCCACCTCCGTCCCCAACCTTGCGGCAAAGCCAATCATTGACATACAGATATCGGTGGCCTCCCTTACTCCCGAAGATGCGTACCGGGATATACTTGAACAGCTCTCCTATGTGTATCTGCCTGAAAATCCCGACCGGACCAAACGGTTCTTCATGCGCCATGATGAGCCCAAGGTGAATCTCCATGTGCGGGTGCTCGGCAGCTGGCATCAGCAGTTTCCCCTGCTTTTCAGGGATTACCTCAGGACCCACCCAGATGCGTGCCGGATGTATGCCGCAGAAAAGGTTATTTTAGCTCGTACGTACCGCCATGATCGGGGAGCCTACTGTGAAGCGAAGGACCCCATATTCTGGAAGATTCAGTATCAGGCTGACAGATGGGCGAGTCAGACCGGCTGGGAGGCAGGTCCGTCTGACGCATGAGCATCAGAGAGCAGGCGGTCTCTGGCAGTACGTGTGTTCATCAGCCGTTCAGCCAGTGAAAAAGATGCTATGGAAAGTGAGTGCGTATACTGCATGGTCTTTAAGAAACTTTTCATACCCTGAAAGATTCCTGCATGACGTTCCGTCATTTCAAGAAGTGTGGTCCGCATTTCTGCGACAGTGATCATACTGGGAGCAAATGTAAAGAGGGGGACCGGGTCCATCAGCCAGAACTTGTCATTGAACAGACGCCCTTCACGCCTGAGCCTGTCGTATACCCGGGTTCCAGGATAGGGTGTAAGCACTGTCACATTGGGAATATCAATACTGGAGTCAGCTATGAACTCACCGAGAGCCCGTATGGTTTCAGGGGTATCGTAATCGGTCCCGACAATAAATGACCCCATGATGCTGATTCCTTGGTCGTGGATACGCTTTACGATATCCCGGCAGGGGGTATCCTTCCTGCGGAAATTCAGTCGTTTATTCAGAGATTTAAGCACCTCAGGATTGAGGGACTCGAAACCAATGAAGAAAAATCGGCACCCGTTGTCCCTGGCCGTCCGCAGCACTTCGGGATCATCAGCAATATTGATCGATGCCTGGGCCATCCACTTGACCCGATAGGAGCCGAGCAGTTCAAAGAGTTTTCGTGCCCGTTGTCCAGATTCCTGTCCGGCTCCAATAATGTTGTCATCAACGATGAACAGGGTCCTCCCGGTGAGATCCTTAAGCTCTTTTTCTATGTGGGCCAAGGGTTTCCATCGGGATGCTGCCCCATGAAACCGGGTGACCGAGCAGAAGTCGCAGTCGAAAGGACATCCCCTGACGGTCTCCAGCGAGGAAAACCGGTAGGACCGGGACAGCAGGTCCCTCCTGGGCATTATCAGCTGGTCAAAGCTCCAGCGTTCTGAATGGTAGAGAGGCTGGAGACGATTCGCTTCAAAGTCCGCAAGCAGGTGTTCCCACATCCCCTCACCGTCCCCGACGACCACCGCATCAGCATGCGCTGATGCCTCATCGTACATGATGGAAGGGTGATTCCCTCCCAGCACAACGGGAATACGGCGATGGCGAAATGCAGCACATATTTCGTAGGCACGTCTGATGGAGTAGGTGTTTGCGCTGACGGCGGCTATATCGCAGTCAAACGAAACCGGCTGCACATTCTCATCTATGATAACCGTATCATAAGCATCAGGGACAGAAGCAGCCAGGACAGCCAGGGCTAACGGGGGAAACAGGTTCATGGAAAATCCCGGAGAAGCGGGATTAATGAGGTGTATACGTTTCACTGCTCGCCTTCGCTGTCCTGCGCTCCAGCAGGGTACGCCTCAAGGGAATGAACATGCCGGTAGATCGGCGGTACTGCTCGTACTCGTCACCGAAACGTTCACACAGCAGCTCCTCCTCCCTGACGATGCGCAAGGTCATGAGGGTGACGATTACCGCGGTCCCCGTAACCCCGATGACCCAGTTCTCAGATATGAAAAACGCCCCAATGAACAGCAGCAAATAGGCGCTGTACATGGGGTGCCTGACCAGTCCGTAGGGTCCCGTCCGTACCAGCCGATGGTCGGTCCTGATGACCAGGCTGCTGGAGAAGCATCTGCCCAGCTCCCGGTGCACGAGAAGTATGGTGTAGAGGGCAGCACAGGAGATTATAACTCCAGCAAACCTCACCGGTGTCGGCAGGGGGATGTAGCTCCACCCGGCATGCCCGGGGAATCCGATGTACATGGCGACGAATGCAAACAGCGGTATCCCGAATATCCAGCGGATGATGACGAGTCTCCATCCCTCACGTCGGGATGTTATACCGTCCCGGTAAGCTCCCGTAGTTATCCTGAACCAGGCGCGCATGACCGTAAGGAAAGTGAATAAGATGACAAATACTGCCGTGTATATGATGCTCTTCGTATCAGATGCCATAGGGCATCATATACGCATTGATGCTCTGCGCACAACCTGCATACCCGGCAGATTATCGTTTTTCTTCGCTCCTGATGATGCCCAGGATGCGCATCACCAGGGATGCGGGAAACTGCCGATAGATAACCAGCACTGCAGAGCCGAGCAGACCCTGGACGATGCCGATGATCAGGTAGATTATATGGATCATCACCACATCCCTGAACATGACGCACTGTACGACAATCCAGATGGCCAGGGCGCCTCCTGCTATGCAGCTGGAATACCCGCTGAAGCGGGGACGGAGGACCGACATGATAAGTCCTCCCATATTGCCCATGCCGATGACGGTGAAGAGTATGATTCCCGGTATGAGAAATGTGGAGAACGGTGCGTGCTGGAGCGTTTCCGCAGGAATCCCCATCGGTTCCAGCGGATTGAGCATGCCGGCAAGTCCCCCGGCCAAAGCACCGATCCCGACAAATCCATGGAGCACTCGTATTGACCTGTGTATGTTCTTCATAGATATTCTCCCTCCCTCAAGGAAACAGCATGCCAATCTGGATACGCAGGATAATCTTTACCAAATATTTACCTGTTCTTCACGTATGCGAGATCCCGCTATGGCATTGTTTGCCCAGGAGGAACCCATGAAGCATCTGCTTATATCCCTCGTCCTGTCAGCTGTCGCCGTGACGGCAGCATTCCCCTGCGAGTTCACCTACACCATGATTGATGCGCAGGGCAACAAGAGTGAAATCGACCCCCTCAAGCCTGTGATCCTGAATTCCGAAGCTGCGTATACCCTGGTTATATCATATTGGGAAGATCACCGTAACTGCCGGGTTGCTCCTGAGGAGACTCTGCTGATGCTTGATGGAGCCAGATGGCGGGTCCTGAGGGAGACGCAGCCCCTGGTGCTCTCTGCAGCTCCCTTCTGGGAGCAGACCGCGTCCCGTACCCACGAGGGCACTGTGCATTTCACCACCCAGACAGCTGGAAGCTGGGTGCTGGAGGTGATGCGCATATGTGATCGTGAAGGGTATGCAGAGCAGATTGTCATCCTGGTTGCCGCAGCGCACGCGCACACAGACTAAAAGGAGATGCATGTCATGAAAATGAAAACCGCTCGCCTGTCCTACCGATGGGTGCCTCAACTTATCATGCTCATCATCATCGTTCTCGGCACAAGCCTGAGAAACCTCAACGTAACCGGACGGCTCGCGCAGCTTCTCCCGAACCTGCAGGGATTCTGTCCCATAGGTGCGGTCTATTCGCTCTTCAGGATGCTGGCGCAACCCGCCTTCCTTGCCCATACCGACCGTTCGCATGTATGGGTGCTCTCAGGGGTGCTGCTCATTACGGTGCTCTTCGGCGCCCTGTTCTGCAGCACCCTCTGCCCGCTGGGAGCCCTGCAGGAATGGACCGCAAAGATAGGCAGAAAGCTGCTGAAGAAACGGTACAATCCTGCACTCCCCAGGAAAGCTGATGCCGCCCTGGGAAGCCTGCGGTATGTGCTGCTTCTGATCATATTCCTGACTGCCTTCGGTCACATCAGCCTTGTCCTGGATGTGTTCAACCCCTCCACTGCTCTGAAGCATATGTGGACTTCCGCAGTGCCCGCCGCTTCGATCATTCTGTTTGCGGGAATCCTTCTCCTGTCGCTCGTCTACGAGCGCCCCTGGTGCCGCTGGGCCTGCCCGTACGGGCTGGTACTGGGATTCATCGGGCGGTTCAGCATCTGGAAAGTCCGCAGGCATGAGGCGTCCTGCATTCACTGCAAGGCATGCGACCGGGCCTGTCCGACACGCATAGGGGTTTCATCAGCCAAGGAGGTGAAGGATCTCACCTGCAGCCGATGCTTGCGGTGTATTACTGCCTGCCCGGTATACGATACCATGACCTGCACGCCTCCTTTGGGAAGAAAGACCCTTTCACTCGGCACCGCAGCCGGATTGATCGCCCTAGTGCTCTTTTTTACCCCAATTACCGCCGCCCGTGCGTTCGGATGGTATCTGCCTGCAGGAAACGTAGCTGTTTCGGCACAGCAGGATGTGTCCTTCACTTCCGAAGATATTTCCCCGTTCATGCCGCTGGAAGACCTTGCCGAACGTATGCGTATAGCTTACCATGAGCTTGGCAGCATTCTGGGTCTGCCTGAAGATTACGACTTCGAGACGTTCATCATCGACATTGAGGAAGATGAAGCGTACGAGCACATCACCCTGGGGTATGTCAGGGAGCAGGTGCACAAGTACCTGCAAAATAGGTAGGGATTGCCATGGCTCTCCTGTTTCTTGTGGAAGATAATGAAGGACTTGCTGAAGCGGTAACCGGATACCTGGAAATTGAGGGACACGAGGTCAACCGGTTCACTATGCTCAGGGGACTCGCCGAAGCAATCACTATGAAACGCCCGGACCTGATCATCCTGGACGTGATGCTTCCTGACGGGGACGGATTCCTCGCTGCCAAGCGGATCAGGAAGGAGCATAAGACGCCCATCATATTCCTGACAGCCCGGAGCTCTGAAACAGATCGGATTACCGGACTGGAAATTGGGGCTGATGACTATATGGTCAAACCATTTTCCATGCGTGAAATGGTGCTTCGCGTCCGCTCTGTGCTGGCACGGACCAGCGGTGATCGGGAAAAGCTGCCTGCCCGGTACAGGTGGGTGATCGGCAGCGGGGATGACCGAGGAACCCTGGAACTGGATGAGCCTTCCCACCTGTGTTTCCACAACCAGATACCCGTGAAACTCACCGCAGCGGAATGGAAGATTCTGCTCTACCTGGCCAGTCAACCCCAGGTGGTGGTAAGCCGTGAAGTGCTGCTCGGCAGGTGCCTGGACTACTTCGCAGACGGGTCCGAGCGAAGCATCAATACACATATTAAGAACATCCGCTTAAAGCTAGGAACCGACAGGTGGATTGAAACCGTCCGGGGATTCGGCTACCGATTTGCAGGAACGGCAGAGGACCATGAACCTCGTTAAGAAAACCTTCATAATTTTTCTGCTGGCTTTCACCGTGCAGATGCTGCTGCTCACCGGGATGGTTGCGCTGGGATACACCCAGTCAGAGAGAACATGGAAGGACATCCGCATGGAACGGGCCCATGATGCTGCTGTTGCCGTGCTCACTTCAACCGATGCCGAAGTCATGCTGCCCAGAGAGATCGCCATGACTGTCTACAATGCCCAGGGCATCCTTGCTGCATCGAACCGCGGGACCGGCAGGATGCGCATTACCCAGGAGACCGATCTCCAAAGCGTACGGATCGACGGCCAGGTTATCGGATACTACACGACCGGCACTTTGAGTTTCCGCAGTGATGCTGCCAACCAGGAGTTTATTGATACCCTCCTGCGCATGTTTCTCCTGGGAATACTCGCATCCCTGGCAATCTCTCTGGCTGCAGCAGTATACTTTTCCCGGATTGTCTCACGGCCTGCAGTAAGCATTTCACAGGTGCTGCGCAGACTCGCCGGGGGCAGCCTCGATGAACCGGTACCCCGGAACGGTTCACCTGAAATCATCGCAATTGCCGATTCAGCCCTTGCGCTCAGGGATCGGCTGATTCGCGAGCGGACCCTGCGCTCCCAATGGGCCCAGGACATCGCCCACGATCTCCGTACGCCCGTAGCTTCCCTTAAAGCACAGCTGGAGGGCATGGCTGACGGAGTCCTCTCACTGGATGCAGGCAGGCTCACCCGGGCTGTAGCAGAATGTGACCGGATGCACCGGCTCATAGATGATCTTGAACAGCTCATCAAGCTTGAATCCCCCGAGATGCGCATTCAGCCTGACACCCTGGACTGCGCATCATTGGCGGAGAGCCTTCTGGAACGGTTCCAGGAAGCCGCTGAGGCAAAACACATTTCCCTGTCCGTATCAACGGAAACAACGGTCCTCCGGGGTGATGAGCCGCTGGTGTTCCGGGCCTTGTCAAATATTATTTCCAATGCTCTGCGCCATACCCCCCCTTCAGGAGTTGTCCGACTCGCTTTTCAGCAGAAAGACTCAGTATACCGTATCTCGGTTACCAACTGGGGCGATGTAATCCCGCCGGAAGAACAGCAGCTGGTCTTTGACCGCCTGTACCGGGGGGAGTTTGCACGCAGGACTTCAGGAAGCGGGCTTGGGCTCACCATTGCCCTGCGTATCGCCGAACTCCACGGCGGCACCATCACCCTGTCGAGTTCCGCACATTCAGGAACCTGCTTTTCCCTTGAACTTCCAGTGTAATCTTTACCTGCTCTTTACCTCGCGTACAGGTTTTACTCACCTCCTTGCATTAAGCTATTAGCATCACACTTGAGACAAGGAGAAATGTATGAAAACAGTATTGACCGCACTTCTGCTGGTGCTGGCTTCCGGACTGATTTTTTCCGCCGGTGAACTTGAAGAGCCTGCAGCAGGCCCGACCCGCAACTATGCACTTCAGCCTGCCGTAGTTGACGGGGAGATTCCAGATATTGACGATCCGGTAGGACGGGAAGTATCTATGTACGGAGTTCTGGGAACCCTAACGGGGAACATCTATACCATGAAAGGTGAATGGTTCATCAATGACTCAGGCATTTCATATGAGATGCACATGGGTCCCATCGGCCATGATACCCCCGACATGTTCATTGACAACACCCCGGGAACCGCCACGGGCTTCATCTACAAAGACCATATAGCACCAATAACGGTAGAGACAGCCAATGGCACTTTCTCATTCTGGAGAGAAGACGGATTCCCGCTCTGGGCAGGCGGTGAAGGCGGGGCAAACCGTGTCGCAGTTCAAGGTGAACGCGGCATCGCTAATCCCGCACCGATGTTTCAGCGGGCTGCTGATCCTGTAGATTAGTTTTTTCATTACCCTCCTATTACATCTGAGGCCGGCCTGAATGGGCCGGCCTCTCTTATCACTGCCGTTGGGCAGCTGCGGCGATTCGCTCAGCTGTCCCTACAGGGTCCTCCCACCAGTTCCTGCTCCATACCCGCATGACCTCCCATCCCCGTGAGGCAAGAAAGGTGGGTATGCAGATGTCATTTTCCCTGGCAGTCAAAGCGATATCCTCACATATGATACCCAGCGTATAGCACTGCCTTTGAGCATTCCATACTGCAAGATCCAGAGGGAATCCGGTCAATCCCGGCCTGACATGGACCTCAAGCCCCCGGTCTGAGAGGGCAGCGAGAATCTGTTTCTGGAACGGCGTAGGCGTATGGGCTGATGCCCTAAGCGGAAGGGCACCTAGGGCATCCCCGGATGATACGGCCTGGGCAAACCGCAGGAAGCCCGAAAGCAGAGACGCTTGAGTATCCTCCTCGCCTGCTTTCTCCAGGTCATCGAAAGCCGCCGATGTAATGACTCTCAGGTGCTCCCGGGCACGGGTAATCATGGTGCACAGCTTTCCGGCCCACTGCGGATCCGAAAGGGAGTCCCTGACAGCACTTCCTATACAGATAACCGCGTTATCACGGGGCTCAGCCGGTGCCTCATCAACTGTGCACACGCAGAGGTTCCCCTCCCTGCGCTTCTTCCGGACCATCCTGCCCCATCCCGCATCATCGCCGGCTGATTCTTCCAGAGCAGCTTCAAGGCTGTCGAGTTCCTGCTTATTCCACACGATAACTGCCAGAGTTTTTTCCGGATACCTGCTCATCAGATCCCTGGCTGCCTCTGCACTGAGGGCTGCGATATCCCTATTATCCGCGTCTCCTGCAGCTGTACACGTTATCGGCGGTATACGGGGAACGCGCGCATTGGGTGCAGCCAGCAGGCTGCTCCCGTACCAGGCGGAGAGGGGGAAGGCTGCAAGCTCTTCCCGGCTGCTCCCCCGGCAGTAGGTGAGTTCCATGTGGGGAAGCGTGAAATCAGCAGCACGGAAGAGGCTTACGTATCCATCGGGAGGGGCAAGGAGGTGCTCATCCCCGAAGCATACCGCTGACCTGCCCCTGCTGATCACCGGAAGCGCCCGTGGGGCAGATATCTGCGAAGCACTGTCTATGATAACCGTATCAAATACCACCTCTCTGGGCATGACAGCCGAAACCGCTTCAGGTGACATGATCCAGCAGGGCGCCAGCTGCAGAAGGCTGCCGGACATGGAACCGACGGCAACCTGCCTGAGCGGGGGTCCTCCCCGGGCACCTTGGACCGCATGCCAGATCTCCCGCAGAGATGCTCTGGATACTTCATCATCCCGGCTCATATATTCAGCAATACTGAAGGTTCCCTTCATGGAAATCATGCCAGGTATGATTGCACGTTTCTCCTGCATGCTTTTTATAATGAAATCAGGAACCTCACCCATATGGTCAGTCAGAGACAGGACATTGGCGTACTCCCGCTCAACAGCACGCAGCTGTGCGATGTAGAGGGAGTTCCTGATGCTTCTGAAAGCGGTTTCCTGAATCCTGGCAAGGTCATACCCTTCGTGATGTATATATGCTTCAATAATCTCCCGCATGAGCGGATGAGTCTTCTGCAGAACCTGATCCACTATTTCGGCGTCGCTGAAGTGCTCCCGGTATGCACTGCCGAATTCCCTGAGGAATACGACAGCCTCCTCCCCTTTACCTGAAAGCACCAGGTGATAGAGCTCCCTGACCTTTCCAGGCTGCAGGCAGCCTTCAAGCGGAGCCATAATCTTCCATACATCCAGGTAGAACTGCACCTCAGCCCTGCACTTGCCCAGCCGGGCTGCAATCTCTCCCTTCTGGCCGTAGGGAAGATGTATCTCCAGGCTGCGGCCCAGGCTCCTGAGCCGTTCAACCATATAGAGGGAGTAGCGTATCCGCTTCCCATAGGAGAATACGCCCTCCTTGCCCCGTGATCGTCTTCGGAGCTTTCGTAAGGCCCTCCAGAACCTGGGCTGCCACGCGTGTGCTCCCTGGAGCTCACGAAGCAGCTCACGCATTTCATGCTCATCCTCCTCGTCAAAGGGAGGCAGCAGCTGTGAAGCCTTCACCTCAGATATGACCCGATCAAGCAAGCTGAGGACCTCAGCTCCGTATGCACCCGGATTCTGTGAAGCTGAGAGCACCTCCGCCGCCCAGGATGTCAGCAGCCTGTCGGGACTTGGTACGCAGTCAAGGAGGGAAGCAGACGTATGTTCCAGCACAAGCAGTGCGTCTTCACGCTCGGTGGGCAGCACATCAGCACATGAACTTCTCGATGAAAGCACATGCCCAGGCAGCAGCAGGTGGATGCTGTCCCGGATTTCGAGGAATCCCGCCTTAATCTGTTCGTACCCGGCTTTGTCTATGGTGCCGAAAATATCCGGATGTCCCGCAATAGCATCGATCACCAGCGAAGGATCCTGAGATGAGTTCACATAGAGCTCATGGAGGGTCAGCCCTACGGGAGCAGCAGTCCTGAAGAGGCTGTGGAGTTCGTCAAGCTTGGCAAGCTGCTTGTCTATGTCATGAGAAATCTGGCTGCAGGAGTTCTTCATTGTCAGGAGTTCTGACCGGTACTGCTGCTCGTCTGCTTCGTCAGCCGAGGACTCTAGGAGCTGCTTTACTGAGGAGCATACGCGCCTCCGGTCTGCAGCCGCATCTGTCACGATCATCACCCGGGAGTCAAGCGAAAGCTCCTGAAGACGACTGAAGACAGTCCGCAGGTCCTCGGCATGGGGTGAAACGACAAGCGTACGCTTTCCCCTGAGCAGATGGTCGGCGATGATGTTCACGATCACCTGGCTGGAGCCGGTACCCGGGGGTGCTGTTACCGCCAGGGACTGGCCCACACTCCCAGCAAGGACCGCCCGTTCCTGAGCAATATCCAGGGGAGTGACAAAACAGGCATGGCTCTCCTCAACCTGATGCTTTGCAGCAGCTACCTGCAGCGCCTGTGCATCCTGCATGAGCAGCTCCGCCGCCGGGGAAGCCGGTGGTACGCGGGCATAATGGAGGATATCGTCAGCAATACTTCGCTCCCACCGGGGAAAGAGCCCGATAACCATGGAGTTCATACATACGCAGGGCCCCGGTGCAGCGGGTGTATTGCCATAGGGAACAATGTCTCCGGAAAGTCCATCCGGGCTTACAAAGAGACCGAGGGATGCCGCAAGGGATGCCGCAGCCTCGGGAAATGCATATTCATCGATAAAGGGAATGTCATCGATGGAGGAGAAATCAAGTTCCCCCGGGTATTCGTCGGTGCCGGCCGCTGCACATGCCGCATGCGCAACCGTGCTGCTGATCCATGCGCCTTCTCCATGTGCTGCTGTCCATGATCCTGTTTCCTCATCATACCTGAGGGTTATGGAAAAACAGAGCAGGGGAGCCGCCACTGTCGTGCTGCCTGCAATGCTCCCGGTTATAATCGGATAACCCACAGCCAGTTCCCGAATTCCCTTCAGCCGATCCCGTTCGTCAGCCCGGTCAGAAAGTCTACGGAGCTTTTGAGACAGTTCCGTGCATGCTCCGCCTGAAGGCAGCAGTATACTGTCCCTGGACTGATCCAGCAGAAACGGCAGCAGTTCTTCCGCGCACCAGTTCCTTCCTGTAATCTCTTCCAGTGCATAGAGATCAGCGATGTGCTCCATGCTCTCATCGGAGGGCCTGGCAGTGTTCAGGAATGTACAATACTCTTCCAGCACATGAGAAAAATGCATACACATCTGCACGGCACCCATCAGGCCGTGCCCCCCTTCAAGTCAAGTATAGAGCATCTTCCGATAATAGCAAACAGGTTTTACTCAGCAAGACTGATTTGTCGGACCTTCCCAGCTCAGTACCCCATGGCTTCAAGTTCACGTGCACCTTCATTGATGACCGCCTCAACGCGTTGGGGAAGCTGCTTCTCCTCTTCATCGGTGAGCTTGGCTGTATCAATCGGCTCATGGATCATGAGGCAGATGTCCGTGGGATGCGCCAGGTGATCCTCTTCCCACAACCGGTAGGTGTTCAGGATAGTTACAGGTACGATCACCCCCCGCGAACGCGTGGCAAGCTTGGTGCTCCCTGCTTTGAAGCGGTGGATTTTCCGGGACTTGCTCCTGGTTCCTTCAGGAAAAATTACCAGGGGATGCCCTTCCTTGATCCGCTTTGTCCCTTCCAGGATCATCTCAATGGATGAGCGTGGGTTTCCCCGCTTGATATAGACGCATTTCATGGAGGACATCCATAGGTTGACCACTGGCACCTTGCGTACCTCCACCTTGGCTATGAAGCCCGGCCACACGGGCAGATACCCCACAAGCAGTGGAATATCCAGATAGCTCTGATGATTCGAGATAATGCACAGTCGGTTGTCGTTTTGGGGAAACCGCTCGCTGCCGAATACCCGCACACGGCCGCCAAAGCTCCGCATGATGCCCAACGCCATCAGCTTTCCGTTTACCCGAAACACCGCATCTGCCCATGCATGCAGGCCCAAGAGCTTGAGCAGCAGCGCCGGCACAAATGCGGTAACTAAGGAAAGCAGAAAGTGAAGCCCGATATATGTAACCGCAAGAACCGTATGTATCACCCGTATCATCTATATGCTATCTCCTAGGCGGCAGCCTGAGGGCTGCTGTCAGCTAAACTATAGGACGGGAAGGTCCATCTCTTACTATGTGCCGCAGATCATCATGATTCACGGTTATCCCTGCGTATCCAGGAGAGCAGACCTTTCCCTGCTTTTCTGCGCTTTTTTTTCCCGGAGGGCTTTTCCTGGACAGGTTCCTTGGGGTTTTCCTGCGGGCGAGCCTCACCCTGCTGGAGGTCCGAACCGTACTTCTTCTTGTATATGGCCATCCGTTCTTCCATGGAGAGGCCTTGGAGTTTTTCGTAGGGAATCTCCCGGGAGCGGTTAGCCTGCTCCTCCCTGACAGGGCGGGCCGGCTGTGAAGCCGCCTTCCCGCCGGATTTCTTTGGCCGATGGGCGCCGGGTTTCCTTCCCTCCTGCCTCCTTTCTGCCGGGAGAACAGCGGCTCCCCTGCGCTGGGGGCGTTCACGCCTGCCGCGCTTCGGGGCCCGTGTTCCCGGTGATGCGGGAGAGTACCGCAGTTCTCCGGAGGAGACCTTCTCACTCTTGTCAATGACCCCTTCAAGAGAATCGTACCAGTTCACGGGGATCTTGCTTCCGATGAACTTTTCAATAGCTTCAAGTCCGAATACGAACTGCTCACAGGCAAGCGCAACGGAAACCCCGCTTTTCCCCGCCCGGGCGGTCCTTCCTATGCGGTGGACATAATTTTCGTAGTCTTCGGGAATGTCGTAGTTCACCACCATTTCCAAGTCATCAATGTGCAGCCCCCGGGCTGCCACATCGGTGGCGGCAAGGAACCGCAGATTCCCGTCCTTCATGCTGTCGATGATCTTCAGCCGCTTACGCTGGGGAAGATCTCCCATAAGGAACTGGGACTGGTACCCGTTAAGCTGCAGTCTTTTGGCTACTTCAACCGCCTTATGGCGGGTATTGGTGAATATGAGGGCATTCTTCGGATTCCTCTCCTCAATAATGTGCAGGAGCAGCCGGAACTTATCCTGCTTGCTTACGTGGTACAGCTCCTGCTTGATCTCCTGGACAGTAACCCGTTCAGGGGTGATTTCTATAGCGGAAGGATGGTTCATAAATTCCCATGCCAGATGGGTTACCCGGGAGCTCAAAGTCGCGCTGAAGAGCATCGTCTGCCGCTTGGTGCGGTCACGCATCTTCCGCATCATCTTCTTGATATCAGGATAGAATCCCATATCAAAGAGGCGGTCCGCTTCATCAACTACCACAATATCCAGAGAAGTAAAATCAATCTTATTGGAACTCTGGAAGTCTATCAGGCGTCCCGGGGTGCCGATAAACACATCCACCCCCTTGTCCACCGCAGACTGCTGTTTCTTGTAGCCCATGCCGCCGAAAAACGATGCAATGCTGATTTCAGGAATGCCCGCAGCAAGCAGTCTGGCATCGTCTTCAATCTGGTCAGCAAGTTCTCTGGTCGGCACAATGACAAGAGCCTTAGTCTTCCCCCCGGTCTCCACGTACCGCTGGAAGATGGTAATGAGAAAGGCCGCGGTCTTGCCCGATCCCGTCTGGGACTGGACCAAAACATCCTCCCCCTTGAGGGACCGCGTAAACACCTGTTCCTGCACGGACGTAGCTTCTGTGAACTTTGCCGCCTCAATGCCCTGCATAACTCGTTCATCTAAATTCAGTTCAGTAAATTTCATAGGGGTATAATACTCATTTTTCCTTGTGTACGCCAACCTGTAAAACGGTGACCCATATTATGTACGGTTTTCCGCTGATCTGACGTACCCGCACTCCAGATTCCTCACCAGTGTATGGATCGTGAGAGTTACGGGGAAGGCGCTTCCGATAGATGAGCTGCCGACCTGCTTCACGGGGATAGCCCCCATGCTCGTACTCGAAATAAACAGCTCATCGAAGCTTCCCGAGGTTAACTCATCAGTGGTGACGCACTGGTAGCTGACTTCAAGACCGATGTCCCGGGCATGTTCAATAATATGCTTCCGGGTTACTCCGGCAAGCACCCCCTCGCGTGCGGTGATGAGGGTGCGTCCCCGTACGGCAAAAAGGTTTGACCTGGTGCCCTCGATGGAGCACCCACGGCGATCCTCAAAGAGCGCCTCAAAGGCTCCCTGCCGCTCCGCCTCCCGCAGGGCCACATAATTGAGCAGCAGAGAGGTTGACTTCACCTCGGGCATCACCCGCTCTCCCGGATAGATGATAAGCGGGACTCCCTTCGTGTAGTATTCAGCAGGGTACGCGGGCAGGTCAGTGTAGTATATGAAGAGCATGGGCTTGGTGCCGCCGATAAGCTGAATGCGCATGGTGGCCCTGCCGATACGGTCTGCATCAATGAGCCGGTACACCATGCTGAATATCTCGTCGCTACTGTAGGGTTGGGGAATCTCCAGAAGCCGTGCTGAATCGAGCAGCCGCTCCAGGTGATCTTCCAGGAATACCGCAGTCCCCCGGAGAACCTTCACCGACTCGTACACCCCGAAGTTGAAGAAGACTTCCCGGATGCTCACCGGAACGACGGCTTCGCTTTCGCTGATCAGCCTGTTATTGCAGACGGCAGATTTCATGATGTCCAGACCTCTCTCGCGTTATCCGTCACGGAATTCCTGGTAGCGAAGCACCTCCCGGGGCTTGCTGCCCTGCGCGGGACCGACAATTCCCATCTCCTCCATGGCTTCAATGATCCGTGCCGCCCGGTTGTAGCCGATCTTGAGCCTGCGCTGCAGCATTGAGGCGGAAGCAACTGACCGCTCCTGGATAATGCGCATCGCCTGGGGCATGAGGGGATCATTCTCGTAATCTTCTTCATTGTAGCTGTCATCATCTGATTCATCATCATCAAGGAAGTACGACTCATCCAGGTAGTCGGGTTCGCCGAAGGACTTCACGTACTCCACTACCCGTTCCACCTCCTCCTCAGAGACGAATGCTCCCTGTATGCGGGTCGGATAGGCTTCCCAGGATGAGAGGAAGAGCATATCCCCCTTGCCCAGGAGCTTCTCAGCGCCGGGCATGTCAATGATGATCCTTGAATCGGTGTTGCTCACCACCATGAAGGCAATGCGGGAGGGTATGTTGGCCTTGATCAGTCCGGTGATGACGTTGGTCGAGGGACGCTGCGTTGCCAGCACCAAATGAATTCCCACCGCTCTGGCCATAGCTGCCAGCCGGGCAAGGTACTGCTCAAGCTCCTTGCCGATGGTATTCATGAGGTCGGCAAACTCATCAAGCACAACCACGATGTAGGGGATGGTCTCCGCGGTGGTCTGGGATCCTTCCACCTTCCGGTTGTACGAACTGATGTCCCTTACCCCCAGGGCATCCAGCAGCTGGTAGCGGCGCTCCATTTCATAGATGCAGTACTGCAGCGCCTTGAGAGTCTTCTTCGGCTCGGTGATCACCGGGGTCAGGAGGTGCGGGATGTCATTGTAGAGCTTCAGCTCCACTATCTTGGGATCAATGAGTATCATCCGCACATCCTTGGGAGACCTGCGGTAGAGGATGGAATTGATCAGGGAATTCACGCATACCGACTTCCCTGAACCGGTGGCCCCCGCAATAAGGAGATGGGGGGTGCGCACCAGGTCGATAACCGTATAACGCCCCATGATGTCCTTGCCGAGCACCATGGGAATCTTGTAGTGGTTATGCTCATCCATGGCGTCCAGCATCTCCTTGAAGGAGACAATGGTCCTCCTGCGGTTGGGCACTTCAATGCCCACCGC
>SKXS01000061.1 GCA_007128345.1 Spirochaetia bacterium | reverse complement strand
TTGAGTTGAATAGACTCAGTTCTACGAGAAATGCACTAATCTATATCAGGAGCAAGAATATGGAAAGCTTACTATACAGTTTGTTAGCCGGTACATCCACCGCATTGGGAGCCATTGTCCTTATGCTTTTCGGCTCACCAGGTAAGAAGACCATGGCACTGCTGCTCGGTTTTGCCGGTGGTATTATGATAGCGGTGTCAGTATTTGAATTAATGCCGGAGTCTCTTGAATTAGGTTCCATGATGGTGCTGATTATCGGTTTTGTCTTGGGTTGTGGGCTTATGTATGTGCTCGATCGGTTAGTGCCCCATGCCCACATGTCGGAAAGCGACAATCTCATGCTGGAAAATGCTGATACCCCTCAATCGACCCAAAAGACCGTCTTACGGACCGGATATCTTATTTTCTTTGGGATTGCCCTCCACAATGTGCCGGAGGGGTTGGCAATCGGAGCAGGGGTCGAGTCGAGCCCGGAACTCGGACTGGCTATAGCAATAGCAATTGGACTGCATAATATCCCCGAAGGGCTGGCGGTAGCGGGTCCTCTCAAGGCCGGGGGGCTTTCCAACCTCAAGGTGCTGCTCTTTACCCTCGGAGCCGGTTTAATGACTCCCGTAGGAGCTGCAATCGGCCTGATTCTTTTCGGTATCTCCGAGGTGCTTATTGGGGGAGCCTTGGCGTTTGCTGCCGGTGCCATGATCTATATTGTACATGATGAGCTTATACCCCAGTCAAACAGAATGGACAGCCACACTGCCAACATAGGGTTTATTATAGGTCTGCTGCTGGGATTTATGCTTATCATATAGCATGCAATCATCTTTTTTGCAGTGCGGTTCGGATCCACGGTTCGCTGAGAATACCCAGCGTCTATACCAGTGCACGACAATTACGTTTGACCCACCCACGTAAGCTCCCCTTCGTTGGTCCATGCACGTATCGAAGCTGCCGCTGAGTTTAAAAGACCCTAGGGTAATGATGTCATTGTGCCCCCGAACGGACCAATGCATACCTCCACGCGTTCTTTCGGTATTGCTTGTGAAGCAGTTTTTCCTTCCACATCCCCGGTAACCATCCGCAACTGTCCGTGAGCTTGTGACTCTTTTTCGCAATGGTAATTCGGTTTACCGCATCTTCGTTACTGCAGGGTAGGGATCCCTGTCTGAAGTCATCGCTTTTGCTGATCTCTTGCAGATTCGTACAGCATAAATAACAGATGTATAAAGGAGATATAGATAATTTTGAAAAAATTATCACGCATCCGATTCAGTGTATTCGCTTTACATACATGCATGCTTGTGCATATACTGTACAGCACAGAAGGAGAGGCATATGGGCGTTGAAGTGATTGTATGGATCCAGCAGGTGAGCAGTCCATTCTTTGATGCAATCTTCCAGAGCATTACTATGCTTGGAGAGGAATTCTTCTACATAGCAGCCTTAACGCTGGTCTACTGGTGCATCGATAAACAGTATGGGGCGCAGCTGAGCTATGTGTTTTTTCTCAGTGCGGTATCCAATCAGGTACTCAAGGTCACCTTTGCGACAGATCGGCCGATAGGAACTGATGGAATACGGACTCTCCGTGAGCATACCGCGGGAGGATATGCATTCCCAAGCGGGCATACACAGAATACTGCTACCTTCTGGTACTTCCTCATGATTACCCTGCGCAGGAGATGGCTCACCATCCTCGGGACCGTGATCATCATCCTCATGGCTCTCTCCCGGCTCTATCTGGGGGTGCACTGGCCTGCAGATGTCATCGGGGGGATCATCTTTGCCGTGATATTCGTACATATTGGAAGAATGCTCTATACGTACGGGTTCACCAAGAAGCATTATCTTCTGCCCATAGTTCTGGGAGCAGCCACCCTGCCGTTTGTATTTTTCGTCCCTGATAAAAACTATGCGGTAACCGCAAGTATTCTTGCCGGTGCTTCCCTGGGGTTCTTCATAGAGCAGGAGCGTATCAGCTACACCATACCAGGCGAGCTTGCCTGGAAGATCGTCTACTACGTCACAGGGCTTGCGGTACTCCTGATCATCAAGGAGGGTTTCAAGCTCTTTCTTGCTCCGTCGCCGCTTACGGACATGATCCGCTATCTGCTTATCGGCTTCTGGGCTGCAGCCGGAGCTCCATGGATGTTTTCCAGGATTGAGCTGAAGCGTACACATACCGTGAAGACCTGACCGGTGAAGCTGCCCTCTGCATGGTGCGTGCATGCAGGATCACGTTATACTAATGGGGTCATTTATGGTAATATACAGTAATGGGCGGTATACTTACGTAGCAAGGAGGATACTAGTATGAAGAATCTATTCAAGAAAGGCATACTCGCAGGACTGGGCCTTGGTCTTCTGGCCAAGGATAAGGCTGAGGCGGCGGCAAAGAAGCTTTCGGAAGAAGCAAAGCTATCCGAGGGCGAGGCACGAGAGCTTATTGATGAGGTAAGGAACCAGGCTGAGAAATCCCGTACAGCTATTGAAGAACGGGTTAGTTCCCAGGTGAAGGAAACTGTCCGCACCATGGGGCTGGTGACCCAGGACGACCTCAAGAAGATCGAGAAGAAGCTTGATGACCTTCAGAGTGCTGTTGGAAAGCGGCAGCAGAAGAAGTCTGCCGGCGCCTCAAAGAAACAGCAGAGTTCCTCAGAGACAAAAACTTAAGCAGGAAGTATATGCAGGTAGGCATTACCAAGTTCCGAAAACCCTTCCGCCATGCGAACCGGTACCTGGAAATACTCAAGGTGCTGATAAAATACGGATTTGCAGATATCATCTCCCGTTCAGGACTTGAAAAAGCCTTCAAACTCAGCAGGAAGGTGGTTTTCAGGAAAACCGACCCCACCATCTCGTCCCTGAGCCGGTGGGTGCGGGTGCGAATGGTCTTTGAGGAACTGGGTCCTACCTTCATCAAGTTCGGTCAGCTGCTGAGCATCAGGGGTGACCTTATTCCCCTTGAGCTGGCTGAAGAGTTGGAAAGGCTCCAGGACGATGTGCCCCCTTTTCCCGGGGAGGATGCGCTTGAGCTCGTGGAGAAAGAGCTGAAACAGACGAGGGATGACCTCTTTGCTGAATTTACCATGAAGCCTTCCGCTGCCGGTTCTCTTGCCCAGGTGCATCGAGCCGTACTGCGTTCCGGCGAAGATGTGGCGGTAAAGATCCAGCGCCCCGACATCCAGAAGCAGATTCGCACTGATCTAGAGATCTTACAATACCTCGCATCCATGGCTACGCGTCATATCCCGGAACTCAAGACATACAGCCTGCAAAAGATCGTTGATGAATTCTCCCGTACCATTGAACGGGAACTCAACTTCCTCTATGAGGCCTCCAATATGGAGACCTTCAACACCTACTACGCGGACGAAGAGGAGATTCACGTACCTGTATGCTATCGGGATCTGTCGAGCAGAAAAGTCCTCACCATGGAGCATGTAGAGGGGATCAAAGTATCCAACATAGGCAGGCTTACTGATGAGGGATATGATCTGAGCCTGATCGCCCAGCGGGGCGTGGATGTGGTGCTCAGACAGATTTTCGAAGTTGGGTTCTTTCATGCGGACCCGCATCCCGGAAACCTGCTGGTCCTTGAAGATAACCGGCTGTGCTTCCTTGATTACGGGATGATGGGAAAACTCAGTCCGTCTACAAAGCGGATTATTACCTCTATGCTCATGGGGGCTGTGCTGAAGGACAGCGAGTTCATCATGCGCAATCTGCTTCGTCTCTGTGACGCCCAAGGAGAAGTGAACCACCGGGATCTTGAGAGCTCCATCGCAGATATCATAGACCAGTTCTTCTTCACCTCACTGGACCGGATTGATGTAGCATCCCTCATTGCATCAATCGTCAACATCTTTCCCCGCAACCACCTGATTATGCCGGCGGATATGTACCTGCTGGCCAGAACCATCACCCTGCTCCAGGCTAACGGTGAGCGGCTTGATCCGCAGTTCAATGTGGCCCAGTATATCAAGCCGCACGTGATGAAGCTCTACCGTTCGCGTATCAAGGTGTCCCAGCTGAGCAAGGATTTTGTCGTTACCATCGAAGAATTTGCTGAACTGATGCGTATCATGCCCTTTGAGGTGCGGGACATCCTTGATAAAATCAAACGCGGGAAAATTCATATTCAGTTTGAGCATACGGGATTGGACCCGCTCAAGCACAGCTTTGAGCGTACCTACAACCGGATCTCATTCTCGCTGATCGTGGCAGCCCTGCTCATCGGATCGTCTTTAATTATATCATCGGGAACCCAGCCGCTGGTCTACGGGATTCCCATTATCGGGGTAGTAGGGTTCTTGGCTGCAGGGTTCTTTGGTTTTTGGCTGCTCTTCTCCATCCTGCGGCACGGGAAGCTCTGAAGGGAGGCGATTAATGAACCATGCATGGCATCTGCTTGCCGCAGCGGTAATGATGGCCTTCACCGGATGCGCCACCGTACAGCATCCGGTAAGGACGGCGCCTGCAGATCACGGGGAGAAGCTTGTAATTGCCCACCGGGGTGCGAGCGGATATTTACCTGAGCATACGCTTGAGGGGTACGCCATGGCCCATGCTCAGGGGGCGCATTACGTTGAACCCGATGTCGTGATGACTGCCGACGGGGTGCTAATAGCCCTCCATGACCTCACCCTCGAAGCGACGACCAACGTGCAGGAGATTTTCCCCAACCGTATTAGGCATGACGGCAGCTGGTATGCCGCTGATTTCACCTTCCTAGAGCTCCAGATGCTGTCAGTCCATGAACGTACCCGGGACAGCCGCCAGGTCTACCCCGGCAGGTTCCCTGCAGATACGGCACTATTCAGGATTCCCTCTCTCGAGCAGATTATCCAGCTGATCCAGGGACTCAATACGAGCACCGGAAGAAACGTGGGCATCTACCCAGAGATCAAGTCATCCCGGTGGCACCGTGACCAGGGACTGTTCATTGAGGAGGCGCTCCTGGATCTCCTTAATGCTTACGGATATGAAGGGCCAAAGGCCAATATCTTCATTCAGTCATTTGAGCCGGAGAGTCTGCTGTATCTCAGGAACACCCTCGGCGCTGATATGCCGCTGGTGCAGCTCATAAGCGCCCGCCAAAGCCATTTGACCACCGCCGCGGCACTGGATAAGATCGCCACGTATGCCGACGGCATCGGACCGTCCAAAGCGCTGATTGAAGATGTCAGAGGCAGCCCTGTACGCAACCTCTTCCTAGTTACTGAGGCCCACGCACGGGGGCTTGTGGTGCATCCCTATACCTTCCGTGCAGACCAGCTGCCAAGACACACTGGTTCCCTTGAGGAGGAACTGGAACGGTTTCTCTACGTATACGGTGTGGACGGGGTATTCGTTGATTTTCCTGATGCTGCCGTGCGTGTCATCAATGAGACTGTTGGGGAGTAGCTGCTGGTAATCCAGTAACCGCCGAAGGTATTCGGATGCTACGAATCCTCAAGCCTGCTGACAACCGCCACAAATCCCACCAGGAGTATCAAGGTGAAACGGAAGTAGAAC
>SKXS01000195.1 GCA_007128345.1 Spirochaetia bacterium | reverse complement strand
TGGTACACTTGCCCTAGGTCATGTTCGCTGCCTGCTTCAAGGTATAGCGAAGAGGGTTCACTTTTCCCGGTGAATGCGAATTCTGTCTCATTCACATTCACCCCTATCCCGATGAATATGCACTGCCTGGCAGCCTCACACAGAATTCCGGCAATTTTCTTTCCGGACACCATCACATCGTTAGGCCACTTGATCTGTGCATGCATCCCAGGAGCCGCTGATTCCAGCACTTCTGCCACTGCGCATCCTGCAGCAAGGGGGATGAGCTGGAGCGCAATACCTGCTTGGACACATGGTACCGCCAGTGTGCACAGGAGATTCTTACCGGCTGATGCATGCCATCTGCGTTCTATCCCCCTTCCCCTGCCGGTATGCTGGAATTCAGTACGGACAGCAAGCATACCATCCCGATACATGAGGGAAGCCAGCATCATGGTGGATTGTGTTTCCCGGCACCAGAAGCAGGAAATTTGTCCACTGCCCATAGGGTCCCGGTAGATAAGTTCTATTTCGTTCATCATCCGTGCCTCATGGGAGTCTCACTGTCTCCAGGTGCCTTTGACAAAGAGCATAATCACGGAAAAGAGTTCCAGCCGTCCCAGAAGCATGCAGAATGAAAGCAGCCACTTTCCAGGAGCGGCGATGAACGCATAGTTCTCAACAGGCCCTACATCACCAAGACCGGGACCAATATTTCCCAAAGTAGCAGCTACACTGGCAATGCCTGACTCCAGGTCCATTCCCATGGCAATCATGATGAAACTGCACCCGACAAATAATGCCATGTAGAGAATGTAGAATGCGGTAACTGAGCTGATCACGTCAGGGTTCACTACCGCCCCGTTGAACCGGATACGGGTGACCTGCTGGGGGTGGAGCAGCCTGTTTATCTCCATCCGTACACGTTTCAGGAGAATCTGAAGCCTCACCTGCTTCATGGAACCGCCAGTTGATCCCGCGCATCCACCGGCAAACATGAGCATCAGCATAAGGAATCTAAGTGCCTGGGGCCAGAGTTCGAAGTTCGCAGTAGTATACCCCGTAGTGGTCATGATGCTTACCACCTGGAAGGTAGAGGTCCGCAGCGTGTCGGCAAAACCGCCGTACCTGCCCGCAAATGACAGGAATATGGTCACGGCTGCAATGCATATGAAAGTGAATTTCAGGTAGAACCGGAACTCTTCGTCCCTCCAGTAAGCCCGCGGCCTTCCCCTCAGTGCCAGCAGATGCAGAACAAAATTAGTTCCCGCAATAAACATAAATACAATAATCACCCATTCAATGAGCGGACTGCCGAATGCCGCAATGCTCTCATTCCTGGGAGAGAATCCTCCGGTAGCCATAGTACCGAAGGTATGCGTTAGTGAATCGAAGAGATCCATACCGCAGAGCAGCAGAGCGGCTGTCTCCGCAGCAGATATGATCACGTACACACCCCAGAGAACCAGGGCGGTCTTCCGGATGCGGGGGGTGAGCTTTTCAGGTGTGGGGCCTGGCACTTCCGCCTTAAAGAGCTGCATACCGCCTACCCCGACGAAGGGCAGTATGGCCAGACTGAGCACAATAATCCCCATGCCTCCAAGCCAATGGGTGAAGCTCCTCCAGAAAAGAAGTCCCCGGTGATGTGATTCAATTTCAGTAAGTATGGTTGCGCCGGTGGTGGTAAATCCAGACATGGCTTCAAAGAATGCGTCCGTATAGGACGGCACCATGCCGCTGTAGTAGAACGGAAGCGCCCCGACTGCCGCTGCGGTTATCCAACCGAGGCTTACCACGGCAAACGCTTCCCGCACGTTCAGTTCGTAGGTTTCACTTCCCCGTCTCCCAAGGAAAAACAGGACTACACCGACTCCTAACCCCGTTACCATACTCCAGATAAACGCTTGTACATCAGGAGTTTTGTCAACCACGCTCCATGCGAGAGAAAAGACCATGCTCAGCGATATGATTGCAGAAAGCAGGCCGAGTATGCGCAGCACCAGTCGGTACTTCATACGGATATCTCCAGGTGCTTGAGGGCGGGTGTCATCCGGTCTTCCATGGCAAAGAGCAGCAGCACATCGCCGCCATGGAGCACAAGATTGCCCTTGGGCATCAGGTTCTCCCCCTGTCTGCTCACCATGGCTATGAGCACTCCCTTGGGCAAGTTGATCTCAGCAACAGCCTTGCCTGCCGCACTGCTTTCCGGCGGAAGAGTGATTTCCAGTATTTCCGCACCGATACGGCCGATCAGGGACAATGTGCCTGAGGTTTCCGGGTACCTGATGCGCTTGAGTATGAGCGAAGAAAGCGAATCGTTCGGATTGACCACGGCATCCAAAGGAACCCTGCTGCTCAGCTGCGAGTAGATCTTCTTCCGCACCAGGGCGACGCTCTTTCCCACTCCCAGGCTTTTGGCCAGTATGCCCATGACGATATTCAGTTCGTCATATTCAGAGGCAGCGAGAAAAGCGTCTACAAGTTCTATGCCTTCATGGCGCAGGAGCTTTTCATCAGTACCGTCTCCATGAAGCACGGTTACCGTCGGGAACTCCTCGGCCATGCTGGTGCACCGCTCGAGATCCTTGTCGATGATCTTAATTTCTATGTGCGGATGATTCTTCACTATGAGCCGCATAAGCTGCTTGCCGAGCTTCCCCCCGCCGACGATGAGCACCCTGCGGATATGCTTCCTCCTCCGCTCCTTCTGGAAGAGATCCTGAATATTGAGCGCCTGGTCACGGAAGGTGATGATGTAGCAGAGATCTCCCGGCTCGAGTACCCAGTCACCAAAGGGTATCTGCCCCTTTTCATCCCGCAGGATGTAGATCATGACGAACCGCAGTTCAGGATGCTTCTCCCCTAATTCTCTGAGCGTCATCCCTGCTACCGGTGATGATTCGGTAACTTTGAATGCATAGGTGACCGCCTTGCCCTCCATGAGTTCAGATGTATGAACGGCGGCATTGATGAAAAGCATCTCCTCAATATCACGGGCAACTGAACGTTCAGGACTAATGGTTTCATCAATCCCGAGCGCTTGAGCCCACTGATGGTTTTCTACATATTCGATACTTTTCGCACGGGAAATGACACGCTTAACTCCGCTGCGCTTCGCCTGCCAGCATGCCATGATGTTCACTTCATCCCTTCGTGAGCAGGCAATGAGATAATCAATTGAGCAGTTTTCTACAACCCCTGCCTTTGCGAGAACATCCGGCTGAGCGCCGTTACCGACAATCACACGGACATCAAGTTCGCTATCAACACGCTTGGCGACTTCTTCATGATGCTCAATCACCACGATGTCATGTCCGTCCTCAGATAGATCCTTGGCAATGTTGTATCCTACATCGCCTGCCCCGACGATTACAATGTTCATCCAGCCCTCCGCTCGACAGCACCTGGTACTAGTATGTATACCATGATTTATCCCCTGTGGAAATAGTATGCCCTGCGTTTGAGATACCAACAGTTTAAAAACCCGGGGTTGCAATAATTCACTAAGGGTTGTATGTTTATACAGTAATATATACATAAATATGCAATATGTCGGGGTGCGTATGAAGGAACGTCAGAACAGGCTCAGCAAGATCAAGGAGCTCATTAAGCATAATCGGATAGACAGTCAGGAAATGCTGCTGGAGTACTTAGCCAGGGAGGACATCACAGTCACCCAGGCAACCCTGTCACGGGACCTTAAGATGCTTAAAGTCGGCAAGATATCAGACGGCTGGTCCGGGTATTACTATGCGCTCCCTGAAAAGGAACTGGTATCAGAGTCTGAAAAGAGCTACATCCAGGATGTCCGCCGAGGAGTCATCTCCATTGAATTCAGCGGAAATATCGGAGTCATCAAGACCCGCCAAGGTCACGCGGACAGTGTGGCTCTTGCTTTGGACATCCTGGCCATACCTGAGATCCTCGGTACGGTCGCAGGGGATGACACCATATTCGTCATCCTGCGTGACGGAATGACCAAGGAAGATCTGATCGAAAGCTTCAGAAAACGGATACCTGAAGTCGAAGCTTGAGCCTCCCCTGCATCTAAGGAGGATTCCCATGACGACACCACAATTCATCGACTTGGACCGTACCCGCTCTTTTGCCGAGCTTGCATCCCTTCCAATTCCGGAGGTCTCCAGACTCCTGGATCCTCAGAGGCTTTCTGAGAAGAACATACCCGCAGGAGCTGGACTGGTCTACTATTACGGTGCCATGCCCGTAGATGACCAGTTGGCGGCCCTGCTGCAGCAGCTTGCCGATGAGTCCGGCTGCATCGCATCATACCGGTCACTTGTAAGCGGCGCAGTAATGAACACCGGCGAATCCAGGATGGTGCTGCACCACCTTACGCGAGGAACTCCGGGGACGGAGGAAGAATCAACGGACACAGCTGCAAAGAGGGCATTCTACCTGGAACAAACGGACCGGATCCGGGAGTTCTCCCGAAAGGTGCATGCAGGTGAGGTCCGTGGATCTACCGGTAAGCATTTTGACACAGTCGTGCAGATCGGCATCGGCGGTTCTGATCTGGGCCCCCGTGCGCTTTGCCTTGCCCTCAACGGATATGCAGGCGTGCACGGCCGTGGGCCTGTGATGCGTACCGCATTCATTTCAAATGTTGATCCCGATGATGCCGCCGGAGTGCTTAGCACACTTGACCTCGAACGCACCCTCTTCATCTTGGTAACAAAAAGCGGTACCACCCAGGAAACCCTCACCAACTACGAGCTGGTCATGCGCCGGATGCGGACCAGCGGCATAGCCGGCATTGATCCAGCAGCTCATCTCTGCGTGGTTACCAGCGAGACCAGCCCCCTGGCACAGTCACGTGAAGTGCTCCAGGCGTTCTTTATTGACGACTATATAGGTGGGAGGTTCTCCTCATGCAGTGCAGTAGGCGGGCTTGTTATCAGTTTGGCCTTTGGTCACGAGACTTTCCTGGAATTGCTCGCCGGTTCACATGAAGCAGATCAGCTTGCCTTCAATGAAGATATTACCCACAATGCGGCGCTTATGGATGCGCTCATCGGGGTATATCTGCGTACTATTGCCGGGTATCCCGCTGCCGCAGTGCTTCCCTATTCACAGGCTCTGAGTCGATTCCCCGCACATCTCCAGCAGCTTGATATGGAAAGCAACGGAAAGCGGGTGAACCGGTTCGGCGAGCCGATCAGCTATCCCACTGGCCCAATCATATTCGGTGAGCCCGGCACCAACGGCCAGCACTCGTTCTACCAGCTGCTGCACCAGGGTACGGACATCATCCCTCTGCAGTTCATCGCATTCAGACAGTCACAGATGGAGTATGACTGTTCCATATCCGGATCAACCAGCCAGGAGAAGCTGCTTGCCAACCTGGCGGCACAGATCGTTGCTTTCGCTGTCGGAAGGTCTCATAGTGATCATAACCGGCAGTTCCCAGGCAACCGACCGTCAAGCCTCATCCTGGGAGAGCAGCTTACTCCCCGTTCACTCGGGGCACTGCTTGCCCACTACGAGAACAAGGTCATGTTCCAGGGATTCCTATGGAACATCAATTCCTTTGACCAGGAAGGGGTACAGCTGGGCAAGGTCCTTACCGAGGCGCTTCTGTCCAAGACATCCACCGATGCTTTGCTCTCATGCTGTTATGACCTGATGAAGCAGGAAGGACAAAAAAATCCCCCTAGGGAAAAGGAGGTTTAAAACCCTAGGGGGTACATCAAAAGGAGGTCGATGAAAAAAAGTCTCCAGCTCGTATCACTAGAAGAAACAATCAATTCAGCTGAAGGTTACATGATTTCATCATGCTGCACAGTTGCTGCAGCGTCTGTTGTATCTATACCATAATAAAAAAATGGTGGGAAAATCAAGTACTTGCAAGAAAAATTTCATTAAATTTTCTACTGATTCCGCATCAGCACCGGCTGCCGCGTATTTTCCAGCACATCCCGCCAAAGGCTTCCTTCCGTATTCACCATATTCCTAGCTGATACAGCCACCCTGATAGGAATATGGACAAATTTGTTGTTCACTAAACTGATGAGGGTCTGCGTCTTGCCGCCCATCGCAGCGTGAACCGCATGGGCGCCCAGGCGCGAGCAGTATATGGAATCGTTTGGGTTGGCCGGTGCGCTCCTGATAATGTAGCTGGGATCGATATACTTCATGTTGGTCTCTACATTTTCTTCTTTAAAGTACTTAATGATGGTATCACGAAGGAACACCCCGATATCGACAAACCGCTTGTTCCCTGAAGCATCCTTCTCATCAAGCTCATCCACCAAGTGCTGACCCGCCCCTTCAGCAATGAGGATGACCGCATGATTGCGGGAGAGGATCCGTTTCTTGAGATGCGTCAACAGCCCGTTCTTTCCATGCAGGTCAAATGGGTCTTCCGGTATGAGACAGAAGTTTACGTCACTCATGGCCAGGGCGGTATGTGCCGCAATGTAGCCAGACTCCCGTCCCATCACCTTTACCAATCCGATACCGTTGATGCTGTCATGGGCTTCAGCATGGGCACCCCGCACCACCTGTACCGCCATTGACACCGCGGTATCAAACCCGAAGGATCTCTGTATGAACGAGAGATCATTGTCGATGGTCTTCGGTATCCCGATTACCCCGATCTTCAGCCCTCTCTTCTTAATCTCATCGCCTATCTCGTCTGCACCACGAAGGGTTCCATCGCCCCCGACTGCTATGAGGATGTTGACGTTCATCCGCTCCAGGGAATCAACGATATCAGAGACACGGTCGCCGCTGCCCCTTGCTGCGCCAAAAATTGAACCGCCCTTCATCTGGATATCGTCAACGACATCCGGATCCAGAGGGACCGGAGCATACGATGATTCCGGCATGAGGCCCCGGTATCCGAACTGGATGCCGCTGATACGCCTCACACCGTAGCTGTACCAGAAACATCTGACCAATGCCCTGATGACATTGTTCAGACCGGGACACAGTCCTCCGCATGTTGTTATGGCGACATGTACGTGCGCAGGATTGAAGTAGATCATCTCTCTCGGACCGGCAACTTGGAGTACTTCACTGCTGTGAAGTTCGATGCCGGACTCACCCATGTGCGTATTGATGTCGAAGAGTACGTATTCGTTATCATTTACGTAGGCAGCAAAGGAATCTCCCTTCACTTTCGACATTTTTATGGGAGAAGAAATCTTGGCATCGCCAAGCACTGGTATGGAAAAGTCAAAGTTATTCCTGCTCATTCGTTTCCTCCTTAAGACCGGATAAAAACTGCTGAAATGACTGTTCAGCATCATCTTTCAGTTTTTTATGAAAATTTGCATACCGAGCTACCAGGGAGAGGCCCAGGGGAGTCAGCATTGTTCCTTCACGGCTGTCTCCCCCCCTCCTCCTGAGGACGACCTGTTTACCCAGCCCTTCCTCTAATGCATTGAGCATTCCGTGGGCTTTCGTATACGAAATGCCCATGGCCTCTGCGGCTTTCCTGAGGGAGCCGAAGCTCCTGATATGCTCCAGGAGCCACAGCACACCTATGCCCATAAACTTTCGGCCCTGGTCATCTACAATGTATACCTTCAGCTTCAGTTCCATAGCTCTCCTGCAGCTTGGTATATGATGTCAAAGAGTTCCTCCATCCGGTCGTTATCCACGCTTGAGAAAGCGATACGCAGGTAGTCATCTTTTATGGCTATCGCTCCAACCTCGTAGCGGTCAAGCAGGTAGAGCCGCAGCTCTTCAGCGCTTCCCTTACAGGTAAATGCCATGAAGTAGCCGGAGTTGAACGGTAGGGGGACCAGGTTATCATCGTCTGCATGACGCTTCAGTATATCCTTGACAAGTACATAGCGTGACTGCAGCAGATCGAAGGCCTGCTGCTTCTCCTGGTGGTAGGTACTGGACTTCATCCCCTTGAGGATGAGACTCTGAGCGGGTTTGCTTGCATTCGAAATAGAAGAGCGTACAGCCCCCATGGTCTTCTTTACAAGAGCTTCATACTGTTCACTTGTGACACCCTTTGCTCCGAAGGTTATAAATCCAATACGGAAACCCCAAACAAAGTCCTCCTTGGTTGCTCCATCCACCTTGATTGCTAAAATATGCTCATGAGCGTCTGCCAGCATGGCAAAGAGCGACTGGGTGCAGGTCCCCTCTTCGTAGAAAAGACCAAAATATGCGTCATCGGTGATGACGGCCAGTCGTTTTCCCCCGTCTGCGGCACGTTTGAGTATGGCAACTATCTGCTGTGCTTCCTGCACAGTGGGAGAGTACCCGCTGGGATTATTCGGGAAGTTCACGATAAGTGACACTTTGCTGCCGGGCGCATTCGCAATAGCCTGCTCCAGAGCATGCAGGTCCAATCCGCTCTTGTCCTGGTTGTAGAAGGGGAAGGTGACCAGTTTTGCCTTGCTGCGTTCTTCGAATATCAGGGTGTAGTTGCCCCAGAACAAATCGGGAACCAGAATAGTGTCACCCTCATCCAGAAAAAGGTCTCCAGCAAGGAATATTCCATGGGTAAGTCCTGAAGTCACGACCGGCAGGGACGTAGTTTTTCCCCTGAGATCGGGATTCTTGACTGCCATTTCCTCAAGCCACAGTTTTCTGAGTTCCTGATCACCCGCTGTTGATGCATAGGGGAACACGTCGCTGGGCGCAGCACTTGAAATGTCTTCAAATATAGATGGCAGATACATCGGGATGTTCTGTTTTGTTGCCATACCTACAGTTGCTTTCAGTTTTTTCGCCTTGAGTGAAGCTTCAGCTTCCTGGGATACTATTCCCTTGGGAAAATACATCCGCTTACCCAGATCGGACAGCAGATCAGCGATTACCGTGTGCTCCAGCACCTGGTTCAATTCTCGTGCGATTGTATGCATGTGAAAACCCTCTCTTGATATTATTGTAACTGCGGTCTGTGATATTATAGCAGGAAGTGCCGCAAATGGGTACTCCGCTGCGGGCTCACTTGATCAGTTCAAGAAACTCTTCTTCGCTCACCACCTGGATTCCCAAGGCTTTAGCTTTTTCAAGCTTGCTTCCAGGATGCTCTCCTGAGAGCAGCCTGGTTGTAGACCCGGACACTGCTGAGGTCACCTTTCCTCCCCGGCGCTTGATCTCCTCTTCAGCCTGCGATCGGGGCTTGAAATTGATAAAACTCCCCGTCACACACCAGGTTTCACCAGAAAATATCTGCTTATCATCTCGAATACCTTCCTGCACAGTGGAAAATGAAAGCCCTGCCTCCTGCAGCATGCGAATGCGACGAAGCATGACAGGGTCACGGAGGGCTTCCGTAATTCCTTCAGCCAGCTTTTCACCAATGCCCTTGATGGAGGTGAGCCTTTCGACATCTCCCTTTCGTGAAGCTTCCAGAAGTGCATCAATAGAGGTAAACCCTCCTTCAATGAGCATTTCAGCCGCCTTCTCACCCACCTCTGGTATGCCGAGTGACGCAAGCACCGTCTTATATGGCCGTTTTCTGCTTGTTTCTACTCCGCGCTTGAGTGCGGCTATCTTCTTATCGCCGAATCCTCCCTGTCCACTCAGCATGCGGTCATAGTCAATGCGGTAGATGTCAGCGGGGTCGGTCAGCGCTCCCATGGATATAAGCAGCAGTGCGGTTTTCGGACCAAAATTGTCTATGTCCATCTGGTTTCTGCCGATGAAATAGAGAATGCTGCCACTAATCTTATCGGGACATCGGTCATTCGGGCAGAAGTGGTGAGCCCCTCGCTTTACAAGCTCCGTACTGCAGGCAGGGCAGCGTTCCGGCATAATCCAGTACGGTGATGACCCTGCACCTTTCTCAATGACACGTTCCACTGCAGGAATGACATCACCTCGCTTGGATACCGCTACAGTATCGCCTGGGGCAGCCTCGAGCATCTGGATGTAGTCCTGGTTATGGAGGGTTACATTTGAGACCACTGATCCGCCAATTTTCACCGGTTTCACCCGTGCTACCGGGGTAATACGCCCGGTCCTGCCCACCTGAACTGTTATCTCCTTGATGTCCGTCTCTGCTTCCGGGGCTTCGAACTTGTATGCCACAGCCCACCGCGGGTGGTGTCCTGTGAACCCAAGACGGTCTCGTACATCCAGTTCATTGACCTTAACCACCAGTCCGTCTATCTCGTACTCGCGCCGCTGCCTTTCAGCAGTAATCCTGCGGATGTAGTCTTCCAGATCACCAAAAGTGCCGACAACCCATCCAGGAGGCACCTCCTGTGCTTTCTGCGGCATATCCTGAGGATAAAAAAGAGCTGTGCGGGAATTTACCGGAAAGCCAAGCGCATGCAGATAGGACAGCATGGCCCAATGGGAAGCTGGAGTACTGCCGCTTCCCAGGATATATCCCTCATAGGCGAACATCCTCAGTGGTATCCTGGCTACTGCGCTGCTGGTAACCCTGCGGATGGTACCAGCGGCAAGATTGCGCGGATTCGCATAGGGAATGTCCTGACCGGAAGCTATCTGCTCGAACTCTTTGACTGTGAGATACAGCTCTCCCCGCACCGCTAGACTAACTGGCTCCCGTAATCGAAGAGGGACGGAGGAGATAGTTTTGACATTGCCGGTCACGTCATTGCCGATATAGCCATTTCCGCGGGTAACTGCGTGCATGAGGATGCCATCTTCATAGTAGAGCACGATTGAAACACCATCGATCTTTTCTTCAACGATGAATGTAAGTGATCCGCCGGCCTTAGCAGCGGTCCGATGCATCCAGGTGCTGACGTCGCTGGCTGAATACGCTTTATCCAGGCTCAGCACAGGGATTTTATGGCTAACCTCAGGAAGTTCTTCCGACAGGTCTGAACCTATACGGCACGTGGGAGAATAAGGCCGTTTCAATTTTGGGTATACTTGTTCAAGCTGCTGCAGCCTATGGTAAAGCCTGTCATACTCCAAGTCTGAAACCAGAGGCTTACCGTCAATATAGTAGGCACGATCCAATTCCTCCAGAGATTCAATCAATGCATCCATTTCCTGCTGGGGGTTTTCGGTCATGTACACCACCTCCTGACGCTATTGTACGCGAAATGATTGCAGATTCAATCCTATACGTGATACCTTATGAGCATGGCTAAGCAGATGGAATACATTAGCGATATCCGCATGCCGGACATGCTCCACGGGACACTCCTGCGTGCAACCATTCCGCAAGGGAAGCTTGTATCACTAGGTATACCCGAACTCCCGGAAGATGTCTATGTCATCACCAAAGAGGACATACCCGGCAGCGCAATGGTATCGGTCCTCGGAAGTGAACTGCCGCTGTTTGCGGAAGAGGAAATCAGCTATCAGGGTGAACCGATCGCAGCCGTGTTTGCACCGACCCTCGAAGCAGCGCAGGTATGGGCTGCTTCCATGAGCATAAATTACGAAGCTGGAGCTTCCTTATATGAAGTTTCTCCCATACATAGAGAATACCATGACTCCCGTGGTTCCTGCGAAGAGTTTTTCACACCTGAAGCAAAGGTCATAGATCAGGTATGTTTGAGCAAGGAGCATCAGAGTTCCTATACTGCTCCGAACGGTGCTGTCTGCGAGATTTCAGAAGGTACTGTCAATATCCGCGCATCAACCCTCTGGCCGCACCATGTACAGGCGGCAGTGTCGCAGGTGTGTGCCGTGAAGCAAGACCATATCCGGGTCAGACAAACGGCATCCTCTCCGTATCTGGGAGAAAAACTCATATATCCGTCACTCTACAGCTGCTGTGCAGCACTTGCAGCCATGAAGAGCGGGAGACCTGCTCGCATCATCGATGACTTCCCCGCCTGGAGTCCCAGGATCACCATAAAACGAAAGACCGCTCTTACTGATTCAGGCGATCTGCTGGCAGAATCGATCGACATCACTGCTGACCTGGGAGCATATCCTCTGTTTGCCGAAGAAATCATCGAACACCTGCGCACAGGTGCCATGGGGTATGCTCCTGCCGAGGCTTACCAGATACGTGTACGAATTATCACATCTGCCCATCCTCCCAGATACTACTTCAACGGGTTCGGATACGATGCAGCGCTGTTCAGTGCTGAGCTGCATGCATCATCCATCTGTTCAGCATTGCAGATCAACCCGGCGCACTGGCGATTGAACCGATTACTGGATAAAAAGGTAATTCTTCTCAACGGCGCGCCTGTCCCATCTCCCCTTTTTGAGGACCTGCTCACTACTGTCATAAACGCCTCTGCATTCAACCGCAAGCATGCAGTTTTCACAGCCAATCAAGGACAGCGGAGACGACAGCAGCTTATGTCCGGATATCTGAGGGGTATCGGATTGGCTTCCGGGTTTACACCGAACGGATTTTCCAATGGATTTGACGAGGAAAACCACTATTCCGTTACGGTAACACTGGGAGATAAGGACTCACTGTCTATCTATACCAGTCTGCACACATCTGAAGCGGCCTCAGCATGGAAAACCATTGCCAGGGAAGTACTGAATATTCCTGAAGGAACCATTCACGTAGTCCCGGGCGATACAGAGACGCTCCCCGATTCAGGTCCTCACATACTTTCCAGAGATATTGCTGTCATAGCACCGGCCATCAGATCCTGCTGTGAATCGATTAAGCAGCTTCGTTTCAAGGAACCCCTCCCGATCTCTGTTACCCGTGCATGCAGGCGTGAAAAATCCGACGATCAGCAGACAAACAGGCTGATGCCCTTCTCGACTGTATGCTGGGGTGCAATGGTAGTTGAGTTGGAGATTGATACCATCTCTTTCATGCCTGTAATCAGGGGAATTTGGTGCACCTTGGACTGCGGCCCTGTATATAATGAGCACCGTCTCCGGTCTACCCTGCTCTCTAAACTGCTCAAGGCTATTCAATTGTCTGTAGAGGAACGCATTCTGCCGGAGTACATACCCATCGTTGACATGCGGTTCTTGCCGGGGGGGATAGATGAGCCGGTGTCGGGCGTCCAGACTCTGTTAGGTCTATTTCATGCAGCGTTCTGTTCTGCACTTTCCCAGGCGATTGATCGTCCAATTGCCGAGATCCCCATTGCTCCGCCCGAAATTCTTTCCCTTCTGGAGGATACATGGACCTGACATTCACACTCAACGGCAAACAGGTATCATGCAATGTATCAGCAGATACACCGCTGTTCAGGACGCTTATGGATACATTTAATATCACAAGCATCAAGCATGGATGCTCACGGGGCATGTGCGGCAACTGCGTCATCCTGTTCAACGGCAAACCACGCTTGTCCTGCCTCATTCCGGTATTTGCGGCGGCAGGACAGGAGATTATCACATATGAACGATTTCAGAAGACCCGGGAATGCACCACCATTGTCAGAGGGTTTTCTGATGTCCACGTGATGCCCTGTGAGTATTGCGCACCGTCAAAGATGTTAATAGCATTCGGCATATTGAACAGCAATCCGGAACCGGAGAAAGAAGAGATATTGGAGTCATACTCCTTCAACGCGTGCAGCTGCGTGGAACCCAATAAGCTGGTGCAGGGTGTCATGCGGGCTGCTGTATACCAGGGAAGGAGGAAATCATATGACCGCAGAAAGTAGGCAGCCCGCCGTGTTTGAACCAACCACCATGGGTGAACTGGTGGAGCTGCGTCACCGCATGCCTAAGGCTACCATTTGGGCCGGCGGAACAGGTCTCATGAGCAGGTACTATCCCTATCCGTACCCGGTTTCACGGGAAATTATACACCTGAAGTATGTCGCGGATCTGTCGCGCATCAGCAGGACTGAGCGGTATCTGGAGATTGGAGCTATGGCGACCTTTGAGCATGTGCTGAAGACGGGACGGCATATCCTGCCTCCAGTTCTTGCCCGTGCCATTGCAACAGCCGGCCCTCCCATTATTTCTAGCCAGGCAACCATGGGCGGAAACCTCTGCATACCTGATCTCCGCCTGAATTTGGCAAGCGGCCTCTCTTTGTTTTCAGTGCTTGTCGAACTGCGCGGGGGCCGTTCTCAGAGCATCCAGGGACGCTGGATTCCTTTCAATAAACTTTACCAGAAGGAGGGGGGGCTGCAGATCAAGGAGACAGAGATACTCACCCGGATCCGCATTTCTTTTGACGAAGGGGACTTCCAGTTCTTCCAGCACATCGGATTTCCCTATCGATACCCCAATGATTCGGTACTCTTCGCCGTATTTGCCCGACATGGTGACTCCTCTGTTTCAGATTACCGTGTATCCATCACCATACCCCGTGTCGGTATTTTCAGAGACAGGGATGTGGAATCAGCCGTATCAAACTGCAGCCTGCCGCTTACCGCTTCCGAGATCAGACTGGCTTCCGGGCAGCTCAGGGAGAGCCTTCAAAACTACTCGGACCGGATCACCCCGATCCAGTATGCCAGATCGGTCCGCGCATTTGAGCGTTCTCTCTCACTGCTGAATACCAAGGTTCTAGGAAGATGATCAATCCTCTTTACATATACCGGGAGAGACCGGTATAGTAACCTGGAGGAACACCATGGCTGAATTTGTACATCTCCACAATCATACTGAATATTCTCTGCTGGACGGAGCTGCTGCGATCCCGAAGCTTGCAGCACGTGCCAAAGAGCTCGGAATGAAGCACCTGGCCATCACCGATCATGGAAACATGTTCGGAGTGCTGCGGTTCTACAAGGTCTGCAAGGCTTATGACATCGAACCGATTATCGGGTGCGAGTTTTATGTAAGCCCGAATTCTCGTCTGATAAAACGGGGAACAGAGGGGATTAACATTTACCATCACCTGGTGCTGCTTGCAAAAAACCATGACGGGTACAGAAACCTGCTCAAGCTTGCTTCCCTTGCGTATACGGAGGGTTTCTATTATAAGCCGCGTATTGATGATGAAGTGCTTTCCCAGTTCTCAGACGGCCTTATCTGTACCAGCGCGTGCATTGCCGGTGAGATTCCCTCATGCATCCTCAGCGGCGATATCAATCGGGCACGGGAGAAAGCGCTGCACTACCAGGAACTCTTTGGTCCTGGGAATTTTTATCTCGAACTTCAGGACCACGGCATAGAGGCGCAGAAGATCGTGAACCGGGAGCTCATTGCCATCTCCCGTGATACCGGAATACCGCTTATAGCTGCTAATGACATCCACTATGTAAACCAGGAAGATGCAACCGCACAGGACATCATGATATGCATCGGCACCAACAAGAAGCTCCATGATGAGAAGCGTATGAAGTTCGAGTCTGACCAATTCTACCTGAAGAGTACTGAGGAAATGCAAGCATTGTTTGCCGATGTACCTGAAGCACTGGAAAATACAGAAAAAATTGCCCGCATGTGCAGCCTGGAAATTGATCTTCCCGGGCCAATGCTTCCCGAATACCACATACCCGATGAATTTACGTCTCCCGATGCTTACCTGAGGCACCTTACCCATCAGGGCTTGGCGGCACGCTACGGAACTCCCGCCGATGAAGTCATTAAACGGGCTGACTACGAACTCGATGTCATCACCTCCATGGGATTCACCGGCTACTTTCTTATAGTCTGGGATTTCATCAGGTGGGCGAAGGACCATGATATACCTGTCGGACCTGGCAGGGGATCCGGCGCCGGATCACTGGTTGCATATGCACTGACCATTACCGATATTGACCCACTCGCCTACGATCTGCTTTTTGAACGGTTCATGAATCCTGAACGGGTAAGCATGCCTGACTTTGACATTGATTTCTGCTATGAGCGCAGGCAGGAGGTAATTGACTACGTTACCCGGCGCTACGGTGAAGACAGGGTCGGCCAAATCATCACCTTTGGGACCCTGAAAGCCAAGGCGGCGATACGCGATGTAGCACGGGTATTGGACATACCGTATGCTGAATCGGACCAGATAGCCAAGCTCATCCCCAAGGACCCGAAGATGACCATTCAGCGGGCCATGGAACTGGAGCCGAAACTCAAGGAGCTTTACGAACAGGGAGGCCTATACCGGGAACTCATTGAGACCAGTATGAAGCTCCAGGGAAAAACACGGAATGCATCCACTCATGCAGCGGGTGTGGTTATAGGCAAGCATAAGCTGACAGATTATGTGCCGCTCTACCGCGATCCAAAAACCGGCACCATATCAACCCAGTTCACAATGGACCAGTTGGAAGAGTGCGGTCTGGTAAAGATGGACTTTCTCGGGCTTAAGACCCTCACGCTCATTAGGAATACTGAGCATATGATCAGAAAACATATCCCGGATTTTTCCATTGAGCACATACCCGATGATGATACGGCAACCTTTGCGATGCTTTCCGAAGGGAAAAGCGCATGCGTGTTCCAGTTTGAAGGCTCAGGCATGCAGGGGATTCTCAAGGATGCTAAACCGGAATCCATTGAGGACCTGATAGCCTTGAACGCACTCTACCGGCCGGGACCTATGGCAAATATTCCTAAATTCATTGCATCAAAGAACGGCCAGACCCCAATCACCTATCCGCATCCTGACTTGGAGGAAGTCCTCAAGCCCACGTATGGGGTTATCGTGTACCAGGAGCAGGTCATGATGGCCGCCCAGATTATCGGGGGATTCTCCCTTGGTAAAGCTGATATCCTGCGCCGGGCCATGGGCAAGAAGAAGCCGAAAGAGATGGAGATCATGAAGAAGGAATTCATTGAAGGAGCAGAGGCTAAAGGGTACGATCGGGCCTTTGCCGCTTCCTTCTTCGACATGCTCACGCCGTTTGCTGGATACGGTTTCAACAAATCCCATGCAGCAGCTTATTCCATACTGGCATATCAGACAGCATACCTCAAGGCAAACTACCCGGTGGAGTTCATGGCAGCAAACCTTACAAATGAGATTAATGACCCTGATAAACTCCCAATCTATATTGCAGAAACCCAGAATATGGGAATAGAGGTTCTGCCCCCTGATATAAATATCTCAGAAAAGATGTTCACTGCCTTTGAAGGCAAGGTGGTCTACGGTCTGAATGGAATCAAGAACGTCGGCTCGGGTGCCGTAGACTCCATTCTCGAAGAGCGTAGACAGGGAGGAGCATTTACATCGCTTTTGGACTTTCTCAACCGGCTGGATCTTCGCGTGGTGAATAAGAAAGTGCTGGAATCACTCATTCAGTCCGGTGCCTTCGATTCCCTGGGAGACAATCGGGCTACGCTGCTGCAGAATCTGGAGGATGCGGTTACCTTCATCAGCAGGAAAAAAGAGGGGGAACGGTTCGGGCAGGCATCTTTGTTTGATATGCATGAGGAGGAGTCGCTGGGGAACTTCACCATGCGGTCTGCGGAAGATTTCGCACTTCATGAAAAGCTCCAGATTGAACGCAAGCTGCTCGGGTTCTTCTTTTCCGGCCATCCCATGGACCGTTTCCGTGATGTCTGGAAGCGTTCAGTACGTATCGATCTCTCCTCCCCCGAACGGTACGTTCAGAACAGGCAGCGAAACCTGCTTGCCATGGTGCAGCAGGTACGAAGTATTGTTACCCAGAAGGGTGAGCCCATGGCTTTTGTGCAGGTGGAGGACTTCAACGGGAGTGTTGAACTGGTCTTCTTCCCAAAAGTTTGGCAAAAATATCGCCACCTGGTATCCGGCGAAGCAATACTCGGCTTCCGCGGTAAGCTTGAATATGCGAAGGGGGAACCGAAGTTTTTGGTTGATGAGGTGATTCAACCTGAAGAACTGGAACCGGAAAATGTTTCTGAGATTCATCTCCGCATGGCAAAGGAATTATGCACCCAAGAGTTGCTCGCGGACATTCGCGATATGCTCATTGACCATCCGGGGAACTGCACCATTTTCCTGCATCTCAGAGACCCTGAGGATTCCCGGGATACGACCATCAAGGCTTCAAGCCAGCTAAGGTCCAGTTTCTCTCAGGAGCTTATGGAGATGCTTCACCAGCATCAGGCGGTAACAGAGGTATGGTATCAATAGCTTTTTGTGCTATACTGTAAGGCCCGGTAAAAGGAGACGTTCATGGGAGCTCTAGCATTAGGAATAAGTTTTATCATATCCATCTACTCCATGCTCATCATTGCACGGATAATTCTGTCATGGGTGAACCTGGAAGAGAGCCAGTTCTCCCAGGCATACCAGACCCTTTGCTCAATTACGGATCCATTCTTGCGGATATTTCGAAGCATCCCAGGACTCACGCGCGGGAGCTTTGATTTTTCACCCCTTATTGCTCTGATCACGTTGGGAATCATCAATACGATCATCAGCACCATGATGCGCCAGGG
>SKXS01000217.1 GCA_007128345.1 Spirochaetia bacterium | reverse complement strand
TGACGAGCATCTGATTCTTAAAATGTCCGATATTCTCGCCGTAATTGAAAAGTGATGGTATGTTGTCCCTGACGGAGAATGAGGTGGGCTGGTGTTGCCCACCTCATTTTTTACTCTTCGCTGCACATCTCGACTACCTGGTCGTGAATAATTCCATTGGAGGCTATGACCCCGCTTCTGCCGTCGAAGGGAAGCAGATCAGAACCATCAAGCCTGCTCACCCGTCCCCCCGCCTCTTCAACGAGGAGCTGCCCTACCGCAGTCTCCCATGGATCCAGCCCTAAATTTACGTAGAGTTCACCTTCCCCGGTGGCCACATGGCAGAACCCCACCACCCCGCACCCGTAAGCGCGCAGCTGTCCAGCCTGTTTCAGCAGACTTTCGACCCGCGTCAGGGTGGTACTGCGGTACTTCGGGCCCTGGAAATCGATCTCAACACGGGAGAGCTCCAATGATGCAGCCCGGGTAACAGCAAGGCGCTTTCCATTCCAGGAAGCCCCCTTGCCCCGCTCCGCCAGGAAACGGTCCCCGGTGACCGGCAGGAACACACATCCTGCGCTCCCCTTCCCCTGCTCAAGAAAAGCCAGGGAGAGTCCAAACACAGGGAAGATCCCCCGCAGGAAGTTCTGGGTTCCGTCTATGGGATCGATGGTCCAGCACCGGCTGGGGACTGCTTCAGGATTGCCGTTCAATCCCGATTCCTCTGCAACGATCAGGTCCTTTGGAAAGTGCCTGGAGATAACCGAAACGACACGCTTCTGCACTTCAATGTCCGCTTCCGTGAGGAGATCATTGGGATGCTCCTTTGTCTGAGCCGCAAAGCTCATTCGCCTGCGGTAGCTCTCCACCATATAGTCCCGTACTTCATCCATGATCAGTTCAATACATGCACGTTCTTTCATCTGCTGCTCCTTCACGTCTTCCAGATTTAAACATCAGCGCTGCCATTATGCTCCCTGCACCCGCTGCGCGCAGAGACCGTTGACGGTCCCTCAGTGCTTCTGGCACAGTATCTGGGAAATAGAATGAAATTACAAGGTTTTTTACATCCTGCCGGGTAGAAAGCGGTGCATATTTTCTGCATGTGCGAGTATGCAATTAGAAAACATGCACAATTTCGGGTCGCGCGCAAAGCGCCCTCTGCAGTTGTTCTGTAAGAACAAGGCGGGTTCATGCGCATGCTCTATATAGCAGTGATACGATCTCATTGGAGCGTGCAGAGCGCTGATCAATCCTGTCATACCCATCAGGTCCATGAAGGAGTAACCGGTATCCATGTGAAGATCACCGGAACTCATTGACATGTGCAAGCATTTATCATTACTCTCATCCTATGATTCAGAACTGCACTGGAGTCTCGATTTGCTGAAAGAATTCAGGACCCTGATACCCCTGGCCAGGAAGTACCGCATGCACTACATCCTGGGCGTCCTCTGCCTTGTGGTGACCAACATCGGGGAGCTCTACATACCCCAGCTCATACGCCAGTCAGTGGATACAATCAGCCTGGGGATATTCGAACTCAGGGATATCGGCATCCTGGTGCTTGCCATCGTCGGTATCGCCGCTGTAGTGGCAAGCGCACGCTTCGGCTGGCGCTACTTTATCCAGGGCGCGTCACGGAATATCGAGTATGACATGCGTGAGATGATCTTTGACCAGCTCCTGGTGCTCTCGCCTTCATTCTACGCGAAAATGAAGACCGGCGACATCATGGCCCGGTTCACCAATGACATGCATGCAGTGCGCATGGCTTCGGGCATCGCACTGGTGGCGCTTCTGGACGGTATATTCCTCACCTTGGCGATTCTTATTATCCTTTTTACTTCGTATCCGCTGCTGGCCCTCTACACCGTCATACCGCTCCCCCTGATCACACTGATCATCCTGCTGGCAGGAAAGGTGATCGGGCGGCGGTTCAAACGGGTGCAGGAGGGGTTCTCACGCCTCAGCGAGCGGGTGCGTGAAACCGTATCGGGCATTCGGGTGGTCAAGAGCTTTGTTAAGGAGTCCTATGTAGAGAAGCTTTTCAAAGAGCAGAATGCCCATTATAAGAAGCTGAACATGGACCTCATCAAGGTATGGGGACTCTTCTTCCCCCTGGTGACCTTCATCTCAGGGCTCACCATTCTTCTGCTCTTCATATTCGGGGGTTCACAGGTCATTGAGGGAACCCTCACCCCGGGCAGCTTCGTTGCCTTTATGAGCTATCTGACCATGCTCCGCTGGCCGGTGCTCGGCATGGGTTTCACCATCAATATCCTTCAACGGGGTGCCGCATCCCTCTCACGGATCAATGTCATCCTGGACGAACGGCCTGACATTACCTCACCGGAAAAACCGCTTCCCCGTGCGCCCAGCGGTTCGATCCGTGCCGAGGGTGTGACCTTCGCCTACAGCGAAGACGCAGAGCCGGTACTTACTGACATCTCCTTCACCGTGGATGCGGGCACCACCCTGGGTATTCTCGGAAGGACCGGAAGCGGGAAGAGCACCCTCATCAAGCTCATACCCAGGCTCCTGGACCCTCCGCCGAGGACCATATGCATCGGTGACCGGGACATTCGGGACTACGATCTGCTTCGCCTGAGAAAATCAATTGCCATGATACCCCAGGACACATTCCTCTTCTCCGATTCCATCAAGGAGAACATAGCATTCGGCAAACCCGATGCGTCGGACGAAGAAATCAGGTTGGCGGCTGATCTCTCCACCATCAGCCGGGAGCTCTACCAATTTCCCCACGGGTGGGACACCATTGTGGGAGAACGGGGGGTAACTCTCTCGGGCGGCCAGAAGCAGCGCGTCGCCATTTCCCGCGCCTTGCTACTGGACGTGGAGTACCTCATCATGGATGACGCCATGTCCGCGGTGGACTCGGAGACTGAGGAAGCAATTCTCCAGGCTGTCATACAGAAACGTACCGGGAAGACCAATATCTTCGTCTCCCACCGGGTTTCGGCGCTCCAGCACGCTCACCGCATCCTGGTGTTGGACAAGGGACGCATCATCCAGTACGGATCTCACCAGGAGCTGGTGACTTGCGACGGCTTCTACCGGGAGATATACCTGCTCCAGCAGGCCGAACGGAGGCGCGCATGATGGAGCATGAAGAGATCATCAAAGGCTACGACCCGGTGATCATGCGCAGGATACTCTCCTATCTCAAGCCCTACAAGCTCATTACCATCATCGCACTTGCCGCACTGGGCATATCGACGGCAGCTGAGCTCTATACCCCAATTATCATGCAGCGGGCCATTGACCGTGAGGTCCTTGTCACCTACCTGGCTTTCACCGACACTCCGGAATCCCGTGAAGTCCTGGATTCCCATGACATTCCCGGCGAATCCGTACAGGAAGCAGGGGGAAAACTCTTCATATCTACCGATGACCTGAAGAGCATCGGTGCACAGCAGCGTCCTGACCTGCAGGAAGCGGGTATGCTCGATACCCGCCAATGGTACGTCACCCCCCCCATTGAAGATGAGGACTTCCGGAATATCCTGGAAGCCAATCCTGACATATTTGTGGTATCGGAAACCCTAGTTGCTGTCTCCCATGAAGACCTTGCCTCCCTGACAGTTGACGAGCGCCGGACCCTGCGCAGCGACAACCTGAGCCGTCTGAGGCTCATGGCTGGAAGCTACTTCCTTCTGCTGCTTGCGGTGCTCTTCTTCTCCTTCATACAAGTCTACCTCATGACCTATATCGGCCAGCGGGTCATGGAGGACCTGCGCATGACGCTCTTCGGCCATGTAATCAGACAGTCTGCGGCTTTCTTTACCCGCACTCCCGTAGGCACGCTGGTGACGAGAATCACAAACGATGTGGAGACCATCCAGGAGTTCTTCACCTCAGTCTCTACGGCACTTATCAAGGACGTCTCCCTCATGATCGGCGTGCTGGTGGTACTGACTGCACTGGACCGGCAGCTTGCGCTCTACACGATCCTCTCCCTGCCCCCCGTGATTGTCGCCACAGTCTTCTACCGGTACAAGGCCCGCGACGCCTATCGGCGCGTCAGGCTCTGGGTCTCCCGGGTGAACGCCTTTCTCTCCGAGCACATTTCAGGGATGGACGTGGTGCACATGTTCGCCAGGGAAGCAGTCAGCAGGAAGCTCTTCATGGACAAGAGCATCAGCCTGCTGAAGGCGAACCTTACGGAAATGTACGTCATTGCCACCTTCAGGCCGCTGGTCAACTTCTTCACCTCCGTGTCCATCGGCACGATCATCTACTTCGGAGCGCATATGGCGCTGCGCACCAACCTCTCACTGGGGGTGCTCATCGCCTACATCAATCTCATAAGCATGTTCTACCGTCCGGTGATGAACATAGCCGAGCAGTTCACGGTTCTCCAATCAGCCATGGCGGGCGGAGAGCGCATTTTCGACCTCCTGGACATCAAGGAGCGCATACTGGATACCGGCAACCGTCCCCTTCCTGAATACCTGCAGGGGAAGATTGAGTTCAGGAATGTCAGCTTTTCCTACAAAGAAGATGAACCGGTGATCCGAGACCTCTCCTTCACCATTAATCCCGGGGAAACCGTGGCCATCGTCGGGTACACCGGTGCGGGGAAGACCACCATCGCAAACCTTCTCACCCGGCTGTGGGATATCCAGAAAGGTGAAATCCTCCTGGACGGACAGGATATCAGGTTGTTTTCCCTCCCTGAACTGAGGCGGGGCATCCAGTCGGTCCAGCAGGATGTGTTTATCTTCTCCGGCTCAGTGGAGGAGAATATACGGTTCGGCACTGAGTGCAGTGATGAGGAAGTACAGGCAGCCGCCTCGCTGGTCCAGGCTGACGGATTCATCAGGAGACTCAGTGACGGCTACCGCGGGGTCCTCAATGAGGGAGGCTCCAACCTGTCCACAGGCCAGCGGCAGCTGCTCTCCTTCAGCCGTGTTGTCGTGCAGGACCCCCGGGTGATCATCCTGGACGAGGCTACCGCCAGCATCGATACGGAGACTGAACAGCTTATCCAGGAGGGCATCAGGCGGCTCATGAAGGGAAGGACCTCCCTGGTAATCGCCCACCGACTGAGCACCATCAGGGATGCCGACCGCATCCTCGTACTCAGCAGCGGGACCCTTGTGGAAAGCGGCACCCATGATGAGCTCCTGCAGCAGCAGGGAGTCTACTACAATCTCTATAGGCTTCAGTTCAGTTCATAGCCGGCCGATCAACCTGCCTGGCGGAAACTGCATGAAGAATCTCCTCCGGCAGTATATGGAACGTATACAGATGATTGAGACTGGCGATGTGTCCTGCTCCGCGCAGTTCGGCAGCTGAGACTGTGGTGTGCGCTTCTATGGCCAATGCTGGCAGGCTTCTCACGTGGAGCTCCTGGGACTGCACAAGGGCAAACCCGATGAGCCCTCCCGCGGAACTGCCTGCTGATGTGCAGACACGTCTCCCATAAACCGCTTATCCCTGCATCCTCCATATCGCTGTTCATACTCTCGACCTGGATGCAGCATATACCCTGATATTCCCGTGATGTCACCACATGAATCACCTCG
>SKXS01000132.1 GCA_007128345.1 Spirochaetia bacterium | reverse complement strand
ATCAACTTTAGTGGTGGGCGCCGCCAGCATCAGTCCGGCTACGCTGGGAAAAGTCGGCGTCAAAATCATTGTGTTCTACCTGGTCACATCAGCTTTCGCGGTGTTCATCGGCCTGCTCTCGGGTAATATATTCAGGCCGGGGAGAGGTCTTGATCTCCAGACCATTACAGGAGCCGGACGTGAGCTTGCTGCTCCCCGACTAGTGGACACACTGCTCAACATTGTGCCAAGGAATGTGATCGACGCAGTAGCAAGCGGAAATGTGCTGCCGGTCATCTTCTTTGCCATCCTTTTCGGCATAGGCATCTCGTACCTGAAAACCAGCAAGGAAAAACGTGTAAAGGATGCTGCAGACACGATCTTTAAGTTCTTTGACGCAACTGCCGAAATCATGTACCTGATTGTCCGCGGGATTATGCAGTATGCTCCCATCGGCGTACTTGCCCTGATTGCTGTGGTATTTGGCCGCCAGGGGGCACAGGCGGTAGGACCCCTCAGTGTAGTAACCCTCGCATCATTTTTGGGCTATATCGTGCATGTCCTTGTTGTTTACGGGGGCCTGCTGATGCTGTTCAAGCTGAAGCCGAGGGTGTTCTTCAAGGGTGCGAGAACCCCTATGGTCACTGCCTTTGTAACCAGGAGTTCAGGCGGAACCCTGCCGATCACCATGAAGGCCGCTGAAGAGGAGCTGGGAATTCACAAGAACATCTACTCCTTCACCCTCCCTCTCGGTGCGACCATCAACATGGATGGAACAGCCATTTACCAAGGTGTCTGCGCCATTTTTATCGGATTCGCCATCGGGATGCCACTTACCTTAGTCCAGCAGCTTATGGTCATTCTCACTGCAGTCCTCGCTTCCATCGGAACCGCAGGAGTTCCTGGAGCAGGAGCAATTATGCTGCTCATGGTGCTCAACTCCATCGGTCTGCCTGTTGAACCGGGTACAGCAGTCGCTGCGGCATATGCAATGATTCTCGGTATTGATGCCATCCTCGACATGGGCCGTACCTGCGTCAACGTCACTGGAGACCTCACAGGTACTACCATAGTCGCAAAGACTGAGAATGAACTCGACATGACAAAGTGGTAATAGAATATGTGAATTGAGCCTTCAGGCTGCCCTTGGGCAGCCTTTTTTATTGCCCGTACCGGGTGCCTATGTGTATATTGGAGAGAAAGACCTGCATTATTATGAGGAGGATGCATATGGCAGACAGTATACAGACAACCATGAAAGGAAACCTGGTTACCCTCAGCGGCCTTGTTCCCGCTGTCGGCGAACAAGCCCCGAACTTTACCGCCCTTGACCAGACCCTTGCTCCCAAGACTTTGGATGATTTCGCCGGAAAGTACAAGCTTATCAGCGTAGTGCCGTCACTTGATACGGGAGTGTGCGACGCGCAGACTCGGCGGTTCAATGAAGCGGCAGCGGATTTCTCTGCTGATGTGGTGGTGCTGACTATCAGCATGGACCTCCCGTTTGCACAGGCTCGATGGTGCGGAGCAGCAGGCGTAGACCAGGTGGTAACCCTGTCAGACCATAAAGATGCGGACTTCGGCACCCAGTACGGCATACTTATCAAGGAACTCAGGCTGCTGAACCGCAGCATCTTCATTCTCGATAAAGACAACATTATTCGGTACCGGGAAGTGGTAAGCGAGAATACCAGCCACCCCGATTACGATGCCGCACTGGCCGCATGCAGTGCCCTGCTTGAGGAAGCCTGATATGGCCAAGCGTGTAGCTGTACTGGGAGCAAGCTCCGATCCGACCCGCTACTCCTACCGGGCAGTCAAGACGCTGGCTGAGAAGGGACACATACCCGTTCCCGTAACCCTGAAGGAAGAGGAAATTCTCGGATTTCCAGCCGTAAGGGATGTATCAGATGTGGAGGGCTCGATAGATACCGTGACTGTCTATGTTAACCCCACTGTGCTTGCATCCCTTGCAGATTCAGTAATTGCCGCATCACCCCGGCGCATCATCATGAATCCAGGGACGGAGGACGCACAGCTGAAATCGAACTTTGAACAGGCAGGCATAGAGGTAATGGAAGCCTGCACGTTGGTACTGCTCTCGACAGGACAGTTTTAATCAAGCGGGGAGAACAGCTTTGCCATGGCCTCATCTATGAGGCTGTGGTAGAGCTCTTCGGTAAATCCTGGAACATTCCGCAGGCATCTGTTCACCAGGCCGTTCATGAGCACAAGGAACATGAGGATCTCCTTTCTCGCCTGGTCGCGTTTTGATTCGGGAATTAAGTGGTGGATCATGTCATATGCGGCAGAATAGAGACGTACGATCTCCTGGTTGTTTTTTACGTCGATGCCGGGAATGTTGAACAGCAGGGTATACATATGACTGTTGTGCTTTGCAAAATCCAGGAACACCTCTGAAAGGATCTTGTACAGGTAGTACGGATCACGTTCTATCACATGCCACATATGCTGTGACCGTTCCTGCATACGGTCAAAGAGATTCCTCATACCCTTGAGGAATACCCGGAGAATAATCTCATCTTTGTTTTCCACATAATTGTAGAGCGTCATAGGTGAGACATTCAGAGCTTCCGCCAGCTTACGGGTGGAAAACTTCCAGTAGCCGACTTCACTGATAAGGTCATAGGCAGTGTCAATTATCTTCTCATTATCGATAAATATGCGGTCCCTTGCCATAGCACCCCTTCCTGCTGGTAAGTATACAATGCTTGAATAGAGGGTTCAACCTGTACGGGGCAAATCTCCTAGGTTCTCCGGCGATATGCCCGGATAAACCCTGTATACTTGCCGATCATCTGCACGATCCTGAGTATCGGCGCATAGACCAGCGGAGATATCCTGCCCTGATGCAGCGTTTCCGCCCAGTCTTCCCTGATGTGACGGACCGCAGGCTTGAAGGCATACGTACGCCACTTGAGCTCACCTGGTTCCCAGGAAAAGGTGAGGGCCTCAGCAGCTCCCATGTTTCTCAACTCCCGATACTGGTGACGCAGGAGGTACTGCGGGGATGTCAGAATCCGGGCCTGCTTCGCATACACCACGCTGCATCCTTCCCTGCGTGCCTGCCAGGTCCAGGAGAACACAGCCCATGCGCCCAACTGATCGCTGAAGTTCCGGTTTATCCATGCGGATTTCCGAAAAACTGACCCGTCAAGTGCAAAGAAGTGACGTCCGTTATGTGATATCAGCCCATGCTCCTCGGTATATACCCTGGTGAGATCGCGGTGGACCAGGGGGCCGGCATCAGCTCTGGGAAGCTTCCTGCTGAAAGCGCTGACCGCACCCTCCCGCCTGCAGATACCCGTGAGCCAGGCAAGCCAATGCACATCCACAGGGGTTGAATCCGCATCGAGAAACACGATGAATTCTTCATCAGTGAGTTCCATGGCCCGGTTGATGAAGGACCAGCTGCGATAGTTTTCCTCAGAAAGGGTAAAGATATGCTCCACGTACGGTTTCAGAACCCCCCTGGTTTCCTGGGTGGGCTCGCAGGCAAATGCATATATCAGTGAAGAAAGGGTCTGGTTCCCGATCATATCAAGGGTTTCCTGGAGATAGCGGTTTGTGTTGTGCACCCGAAGCATGATCGGGATATCTGTATGCCTGCCTTCCATGGTCAAGATTGTACCGCAGAATGCACCCTTTGGAAAGGAGTTCCTCCTGCCGCCTATGTGCTTGCTACCTGGCCTGCGGGATGTCAGCCCATGAAGTGGTGTACCTGGGAGAGAGGTGCTCCTGCCGCATGGACCAGGTGCGGTGGCCGCCGGCATGGAGACAGCGCAGCCCCCGATGCCCGTATTTCTCGCGGATCAGTCCTGCGGCCCTGGTGATCGCCGCCTTTCTGGGATCAGGAACCGTGAAAAGCGAAGGCTGCCTGCTCTCGGACGTATCTATCCCAAAGAGGAAGACCCCCGCCTTGGCATAGCGGAATCCAGGCCGCCAGATCTCTCCCAGGGCCCCCAGGGCAGCGTTCGTTATGTCAGGAAGATAGTCTGCGGGGGGATCCAGCCTCCGGGATGCGCCGGCCCCGTAGCGCTGCTCCCCCGCAAACCGGCTGGTAGTGATGAATACACTCACCCAGGCGGCGGTTGATCCCTGCGCGTGGAGCTTGGCAGCTGCACGCTCTGCGTAGCTGGCAACCGCCTCCTCCAGCTCCCTGGATTCAGTGACCGCCCTGCTGAAGCTCTGGGACGAGAGGATGCCCTTGCGCGGCGGGGGAACAAGCTCATCAGCGATGGAGGGCTTTCCCCGCAGTTCCCAGAGGGTCTTCAGGGTAACCAGACTGAGCCGCTTCTTCACCCAGTACTCCGATGCGTTGCGCAGATCCCATGCAGTCGTAATTCCATGCGCGATAAGCACCCGTGCCTTTCGCGTGCCGACACCCCATATATCAGCCACAGGCACTGAGCGAAGCACCACCTCCTCCCGGTCCTCCTGCAGCACGAAGCATCCCTCCCGGGGGAAACGCTTCTTTGCCCAGCGGTTGGCGATTTTCGCGAGGGTCTTCGTACGGCCGAATCCTAGGGAAACGGGAATGCCCGTGCACTGCTCCACTCTGCTCTTGGTACATCGCGCGAGGGACAGGAGGTCGCTGACCGCATACGGCAGGGGAATGAAGGCCTCGTCAATCGAGTAGATCTCCACCATGGGAAAGGTCTCCCGTACCACATCCATGACCCGGTTTGACATACTCTGATACAGCGCGTAGTTTGATGAGAACACCGCGGCATGTGATGACGCAAGCAGGGAACGGGCCTGAAAGAAGGGCGTTCCCCTCCTGATGCCCAGGGCCTTTGCCGCCGCGTTCATAGCGACAATACACCCGTCATTGTTTGACAGCACCACCACCGGCACACCTGACAGGTCCGGGCGGAACACCTGCTCGCAGGAGGCGTAGAAGCTGTTGCAGTCCATCAGCCCTATCACGCCTTCCCTCCCCGGAGGGTGCGCACTACGCCGGTTACGACGCCGAACACGAGGAAATCCTGGTCATCTCCAATCACGATGTCCCGGTACGCGGGATTCTCGGGACGGAGGACCACGCAGCCGCGGCGCAGACGCAGGCGCTTGACGGTGAACTCGCCGTCAAGCGCGGCCACCACGATATCGCCGTCGGCTGCCTGGATTGACCGGTCCACTACAAGTATATCCCCGGAGAGAATGCCTGCTCCGGTCATGGACTCCCCCGACACCTTAATGCAGTAGGTCGCGGCCCGCCTTTTTATCAGCAGGGTGTTGAAGTCGAGTTCCCCCTCCTCATAGTCGGAAGCGGGCGAGGGAAATCCCGCGGGAATCAATTCTCCGAAAAGCGGTACCGTCATCCGGGTACTGTGAGTACATTTGGTTAACATACGTTTAGTGTATCATGAGGCAATTAAATGATCAACTGCGGAAATACCGTACTTGTAGGGTGCACGCACCTCAGGGATGTTGGTATCAGTCCTGCGTGAGTAGAGAAGCGGTCCGACGGGATGCGCGGTAAGCTCACCGGTCATGCGCACTGCGGCTTCCCAGGCGTGTGTATTGGCCTCCT
>SKXS01000075.1 GCA_007128345.1 Spirochaetia bacterium | reverse complement strand
CTAATAGAAAAAAGTTTAGAATGAGAACACAGTATTCCTGTTACATGCGGTTACATGAAGGAGGAATCCTATGAACATACACTAAATCCGTATTCCTGAACTGAATGATTACCATATACTACTGCTTCACGATCACAAAGAGTTCTTTATTATTTTTATCTTCCTGGGTATTTGGTGAACAGTATGTTGCCTGCGTGTCTGCTCATTTTTTACTTTTTACTGTCCCGGATCAGGTATACCGGCACAGTGCTGACATTTCCTGATCGCACGGAATGTGCACACAATCGAATTGTATCCAAACACATAACTCTGCAGTGACTGATCAATCTTGGTGGCCACTTGAGAGGTGCAATGATTTTAGCATCTGATTCAGGAATTTATGAAGTTAAATCTTCTAACTGGGGAGCGCATTTTATGATCAGCAGGTTACAGGAGATGTGGCAGCAATCAAAATGAATTCGCGACACACTACTCTTCAATGCCAGGTAGGAGAGTATGTATCTTCCGAGGCGCTAAGTTGTTATATTTATGAAATGTTCTCTCCGGAACGGGCTGGGAATTTTATTCTGGAGGTTACAGAAGATGATGTCAAGGAGCTGCTTGCTCAGAAAGAGTGAGTAAAAATCTTTTCTTGACAAGAATTACAGGAAGAGTCATACTGAATAAACTTTAAGCGGCTGCTGCGGGGAGCAGGTGGGCTGCTTGAAGCATTTTTTTTATCGTTTTTGAGCTGAACAGGGGAACTTGGTAATGGATGGGAAGAAGGATTATTACTATTTCATCCTGCGTGTGATAGCCGACAGTATAACTATCCTCTTCTCCTGGTACTTTGCCTATTTCCTCAGGTTCTACGTCATTCCCGGCAGCCGGGGTGACCCCTTCGATATATTTGTCAAACTGTCAATTCTTGTACTGCTGCTGTTCCTCTACTTTCTCAACCGAAACCGTCTGTACCAGAGCATGCGGTTTTTCAACTGGCTTGAGGAGCTCCAGCTTGTGCTCTACAGTTCCCTGCAGTCATTCCTCTGCCTGGTGGTTATCCTCTATTTCTTCTTTGATGTCAAGGTAAGCCGAATCTCCATCGCCCTCTATGCAGTCATGGTAGCTCTTTTTCTGGTCATTGAACGGGTTACCCTGAAGAATCTTCTCGGCAGGCTGCGCATCAGGGGTAAGATACTCAAGAGTGTGCTGCTCATTGGTCATGGGGACCAGATCAAGCGCTACGCGTTAGCTGTAACCAAGCTTCCCGGAAGCGGTCTCCGCATCATCGGGCAGTTTGATGCCAACGGCTCACCTATTGGGGAAGTTCCCCAGTACTCAGGAGACATCCTTGAAATCGTCAAGGAGCTAAAGCCGGATGTGGTGGTTATCGGATACCCCCATGACTGGTACACCTACAGCCAGCAGATCATAGCTAAATGCTACGATCTGCTCCAAAGCGTGATCGTCCTGCCGCATCTTCCCTTCACGTACATCGGGTCCCGGATCGTCGATTTCTATAAAGTGCCCATCATGTACATCAACCAGACCAACCTGACCTACTTCCAGAAGCTGGGGAAGCGGTGGTTTGATTTTCTCTTCAGTCTGCTGGCGCTTATTATCTTGAGTCCTGTCATGGTTCTTGTCGCACTGCTGGTGAAGATAACTTCTCCAGGACCGGTATTCTACACGCAGCAGCGTATCACCGAGCATGGGAATGTATTTACCATGCTCAAATTTCGTTCCATGAGCTGCAGGAAGCAGCAGTCGAATGATAAAACCTGGACAGTGAAGAACGACCCGAGGATTACCAAGTTCGGCCGGTTCATCAGGCGGACAAGCCTGGACGAACTGCCGCAGCTCTTCAACGTGCTCAAGGGAGACATGAGCCTCATCGGTCCCCGCCCTGAACGGCCTGACCTGGTAGCCAGGTTCATCAATGAGATACCGGCCTACCAGCTGCGGCACAAGGTGAAGGCGGGCATGAGCGGATGGGCACAGGTGAACGGATGGCGGGGCAATACATCATTGAGGCGGCGCATTGAATTTGATCTATTCTACATACGAAACTGGAGTTTTCTCTTTGATATGAAGATCATCTTTTTAACGTTTATCAAGGGATTTGTCAACAAAAACGCCTATTGATCGATCCAGACATTCCATTGGAGTACTAACTGCCTATGACCAACATGACCAGAACTTGCATCATTGCTCTCACCATCCTGTGTACCGTATCAGGGGTAGTTCATGCCGATCAGCTTTCTGATCTGCTTCCTGATCTCTCAGCGTCAGATATCAGGGAATTGTACGCGGGAGAACTCTTGGAGGCCCAGACGCTGCGCGGGTCAATTGTACATCTTGCACCGGCCGACTCCCTGGCGTTGGACCGGACCAGAAAGGTTGAAGCCTTTACGGACGGATTTACTATAAACAGCCTGGTATACATGCCGTATCCGGACAGCTTTGCCGGGATGACCCTTGAGGAGAGGATGCTTGACGTATTCAACCAAATGCGTGCTATCTCCACACAGGAGGGAATAACATATATCTCCCACAGAAGAGGGGAGGTTCCCCACACACTTATCAGGGACTCGTACTATATCGCTGATGAGCGGGGTAAAAGAGCCCTCCCGGATCCGGTAGCTGCAGAGCTTCCTGCTCATTCCGTCGAATATGTCTATCAGCGGGATACATCCTTCGGGGGCAATGTATACCGTCATACCTATACGATACGCGACAGGGAGATATTCCTGGAGGTAGATAATATTTCAACTATGCGGGTGATGCTCATCCTTCCCGTGGTAAGACCGGAGGAACTTAATATCTCAATGGCCGCCTATTTCCTGGATGGCGGCATACTGCTGTATGCGCTGGTAACGATCGCTGAACGTGAACCTGTAGCACGCTTTCTCGGATTTGAAGTCCATCTGCCGAGCGCCTTCAGGAGACGGGTCACCTCCCTGCAGGAATGGTTTTCCGATCAGCTGTACCAGCAGTAAGGAAGGAGAATGGCATGAAACGAGTATCCATACTTTGCCTGATAATCTGCGTGGCTGCTGCCGCTGCGCTCTCTGCAGGCCAGCATCGCTCAGTACCCCTGGATCACCGTGTCTATCAGGTAATCCGTTCTGCGGAGATCCGCGGAGCTGTCGCACCCCAGATGTCGGTGAAGCCCTACAGCGCTTCTTTTGTGGTCGCCCTTCTCGACCAGATGATACACAAACCGGAGCTGTTTTCCCCTGCTGAGTTGGGTGAAATCAATTCCTTGCGCTCATCACTGGTGCCCGAATACGGGACTGAGAGCTTCTCACAGATGATCAGGGAAGGTTCCTACCATGGATACGACGAAGAGCGGGGTTTTGGCGTAGCCATCGGTGCAGAGATGGAAAGCCAGCTGGCCTACTCAGTTGCATCAGGAGCATATGACTTCCGCAGCGCAGTACGTCCCTACATAGACGGTGATTTTCTTGATTTTGCTTCGTTCCATATGGATGCCAGTATCCGGCTTGACAGATTGAACAATCGGCTCTGGCCTTCCCATGACTTCACTATCCCCGGGGAAGGGTTCTACTTTACCTTTGCCTTCGATGATCCCACTAAGAGCGTTGTCTACATGGATGAGATTCCGGCAGAACGGTTCTACTTCGGTTTTGACATGTTCCCAGAAATATCATTCTCCCTACGGGATGGTGCCGTCCAGTTCCGTTGGGGCATGCTCCACCGCAACTGGGGAGTAGGGCACAACAGCCTTCAGCTTGCAGGAAGCGCCAGGACCTTTGACGGCTTTGAAGGCTACCTGGAATTCGGCGACTGGCTGCGCTATACGTTCCTCACAGGCTCTCTCGGTACGTTTTCGCTCACAGAGATTGACGGAGAACCGTTTTTCTCAGACAGCCGCCTCGCAAAAGATGACAGCAACTTCCACAACATGTTCAGCATGAAGCGTGTGGAACTAAACCTGCCTATGAACTTCATATTCGGCATCTATGAGTCCTGCGTATGGCAGAAACGGTTTGAGATCGGCTACATCAACCCGTTTGCTGTCCTCATGCTCCAGCAGAACCTGCTGGGAGACTACGACAATATGCTTGCAGGGGTTGATCTCCAATGGTATCTCCCCGGGGGACTGCGTCTCCACGGATCATGGGCAACCACGGAGATGCATCATCCCAATCCGCTTGTATGGTTCTCCGAAGCGCGGAACATACTCGGTGTCCAGGGGGGTATAGATGTGCCGCTGCCGGTAGGTCTTTTTTCCCTGCTGTCTGTGCAGTATACCCGTTTGGAACCCTTCTTCTATTCGCATTATCGTCATGAGGACGAGGAACAGCTGCATCCAATCTACCGGGGTGGGGACAACGAGCTCGAGACTGCCTATGTGAACAAGGGAGAGAACCTGGGATATCCCCTGCACCCGAATTCAGATGAACTGCTTGTGCGTGCGTCAGGGGGCATACTGCCCGGGCTTGATGGTATGGTAACTTTGAAGTATCAACGCAGGAGCGGACAGTACGGCTACCGGGTAGATATGCCGATGAACTACAGCGATTATAGGAAAGGGCTGTACCCTGAGAAGGATTTCGCTGCCAACGTCATGGAGCGCACCCTCTCCATAGAAACAGGAGTATCGAAGCAGCTTCAGAAACTTCCCATAAAGCTCTTTGCGTCGTACCGCTATGTGCATACGCTTAGCCGCGAGCGGATTAGTGATGATACTGATTATGAACCATCATTCGGTCCCTGGGAGGACCCGGTGCGTGATCATATCATCAAGGTGGGGGTGAACCTCTTCCGCTGATTATGTGAGATAGAGTTCCTGGTATTTCAGCAGGGCACTTTGATAGTCATGATACTTCATGACGTACTCCCGTGCCTGTGAGCCGATGGTCTCCCTGAGTTCCCTGTGACCTAGCAGTTCTCCAACCGCTTCAGCAAATGTGGAAAGATCGCCGGGCCGGCAGAGCAGGCCGGTTTTCCCGTGGTTGATGATATCCCGGTTCCCGATGATGTCTGATGCAACCACCGGCACACCTGCAGCCATTGCCTCCAGGACGGATACGGGCATGCCCTCCCAGAGAGACGGCTGGACATATATCAATGCACGTGAAACCAGCTCCATGGCTTCTTTCCGAGTCATGAACCCTGTTACGGTAATATTAGGTGCGGTGAGTTCGTGTTTCACGGGTCCGTCACCGATCCAGAGGAATCGGCAGTCCGGGAACCTGAGCGCCAGTTCGTTGAACAGGGCAGGATTCTTCTGCGGCATGATCCTGCCGCATGTGGCTATGATCGGCATACCGGAACGTTCCCTGCCAGCCTTAGGAATGGGAGATACATCGATGAAGTTGTTAACTGCTTGAGCCCGGGAGGTAATTTTCAGGGCTTCAGCTAGCTCCCCTTGGGAGACCGCGATAATGGTTCCTCTACCGATTCTGTCAGCAGCCAGTTCCAGGAGAAAGAAGATTCTCCGCTTCAGCATCCCCACATCCCGGCGCAGGAACGAGAACCCATGGGGACTGTAAAAAACCCGTCTGCGGCTGGAATCCCGTACGGCAAGGCG
>SKXS01000190.1 GCA_007128345.1 Spirochaetia bacterium | reverse complement strand
GCACTGCCAGGGGCATACCGCCTCCCGGATGCACGCTTCCGCCGCACAGATAGAGTCCCCTGTACCTTCGGGAACGGTTAGGATGACGCAGGAATGCAGCGCTGCGTGAATTTGACGATATTCCGTAGAGGCTTCCCCGGGTGCTCCCGGTCTGTTCGGCTATATCTTTCGGGGTCATGATCTCCTCCGCAGCTATGTTGCCGGAGACATCGGTGCCCAGGCACCTGGATACCCGCTGGAGAACCCGCTGCCTCAGCAGAACTGCTTCCTGCTCCCAGCTGCGTCCGTCATCGGGCGGGGCATTCACCAGGACGAACCAGTTTTCGCATCCAGGAGGAGCATCCCCCGGGGTGACCTTGGATGTGATGTTGACATACACTGTCGGGTCGTCAGGGAGCAGATGCTCACGGTGGATCATCCTGAATTCCCGCGGATAGTCTGCGGAGAAGAAGATGGAGTGCACCAGCATTTCCGGGAACTCGCGGTCCATGCACCAGTAGTAGACCATACCGGAGGTGGACGGCTGCATGGTGCGATAGCGCTTTGCATAGGGCGCACGGGGATCACGCAGCAGCTCGTCGTACAGGTACAGCACGTCAATTCCGGATACCACAATATCACCCGATATCTTTTCATCACCGCATCTGATGCCTGTAACCCGGTGTCTGTCGGTGAGTACCTCATCTACACGCCTGTCTACATGCACCGCTATGCCGAGTTCCCGTGCTAGGCGCTCCATGCCCTGGACAATGCCGTAGATTCCGGTTTCCACCGCGTATCCTCCGAGGCCGTGCTCCACATAGGCAATGTTGTTCATGGTAGCCGGAGCCTGGTAGGGGTCTGAACCGTTGTAGGTGCCGTATCGGCAGAACAGCTGCACTGCCCGTTCATCGGTTATGTAGCGGGAAATTCCCTTGTGCATGGTGCGCATCGGATCGATGCGACCTACAGAACGCAGAGATCTGAGCACCTCCCGGGAACGGTAGGTGGATGCCTCATGGAGGGAGTGGTGCAGGAATACCGGTGAAGCTGTTTCGTAGATGCGTCTTGCGTAGGCGAAGAATGATTCACTCTCATGGATGGGGACACCCAGGGTTTCCTGGAGCGTGCGGGTGAACGCAGGGATCCGGTCGGACTGGAGCTTGGTGCCGTCATCAAACCAGTATCCGGTCAGGGGGCTCAGCGGGCGTACAGGGATGTAGTCAGCCATCCGTGCTCCTGCTGAAGCAAAGAGGTCTTCAAAGACTTCCGGCAGGGTGAGCAGTGAGGGGCCGGTGTCAAACCGCCAGCCGCCTATCTTCCTGCTGCCTGCCTTGCCGCCCAGCTGCGGTGACTGCTCGAAGAGAGAGACCTGCCAACCCCGCGCAGCGAGGCGTATAGCGGCACAGAGGCCGCTGATCCCGCCGCCGATCACCAGGGCCCTAGGCATGGTACCCCTTGATGCGGACGTAGCAGTTCTGTATGAGTCCTAAGAATGACAGGTTGTAGAAGAGGTCTTCCAGCGGAATGGTGATGATCCTCACACCCCAGATTGCTTCACTGTTGTAGAGCACTATAGGTAATCCGGTAAGAATCCCGTTTATGACCAAAAATGCCGCTGAAGACAGGAGCAGAAACCATAGTGTGTGGATATCCCGAAAGAGCCAGGGGTTCCAAAGAAGGGTGATGATGATCCAGGCCGCAAAAAACACCAGGGTAAGGAAGCTGTAGTCGAGCGACCGAAAGATGTATGCTCCTATGAGCGACAGGACAGCAGCAGCGCCTGCGAGGATGATGATCAGCTTCGGTGTGGTGCGGGCCAAGGGCTTATAGTAGCGCCTGGGGAAGTAGGACCTGACGACTTCATAGATGAAGAGGCACGCATAGGGCACCAGGAAAAAAAAGAGCCACTCGCCGGGAGGAAGTCCCAGGAGCTTGATTTCCCCTGCGTACTCCGGGTTGAACCACCAGTCACCGCGGCGGGTAACCAGGATATCCCAGACAATATAGATTCCGCTGACGGGTATCATTGCCTTTACCACCGCCTTCCAGTTGGTGTGGAAAGCTACTCTTCCGTCAAACGAGAGCAGCAGCGGCCCTGCCAGAACCAGCATCATGATTCCGACATAAATCATGTGTGACCTCCCTGTGACATTCCCATGAGGGTCTCCAGCTTCCCGAGGAGGGAAGCAAATACGTCAGTGGCAGCGTACACGGGCTCCGGAGTGCTCATGTCCACCCCGGCCTCGCGCAGTGAGTCGATGGGATACTTTGAACCTCCGGACCGGAGAAAGGCAAGGTACCGGTCCCGCTCAGCAGCGCCTCCCTCCATAACGGTCCGTGAGAGCGCCAGGGCCGCTGAGAGTCCCGTAGCATACTTATATACGTAGAAAGCCCGGTAGAAGTGTGGGATGCGCAGGGCTTCAAGGTCGCTGACCTCTTCGAGGACCATGGCGTCACCGAAGTAAGCCTCCTGCAGTTCCCTGTAGGTCGTCCTAATTGTGGAGAGCGTAACCGGACTGCCTGCTTCCTGGGATGCATGCATGCGGTGCTCGAATTCCGCGAACATGGTTTGCCTGAACATGGTTGCAATAATGTCGTCAAGCTGCTTGCTGATGATGTATGCCTTCATTGCGTCGCTGTCGGCACGGGCTATGAGGTATGACGCTAAAAGCTGTTCATTGAAGGTTGATGCAACCTCCGCTTCGAAAATAGTGTAGCGGTAGTGCTGGAAGGGATTGCTGCGTGAGCTGTACCAGCTGTGCATGGAATGGCCCCCTTCGTGAGCAAGGGTGAATACATCCCGGAGCACATCCTCCTTGTAGTTCATCAGGATAAACGGATCACTGGAGAACGAACCTGCAGAAAACGCCCCGGACCGCTTGCCCTTATTCTCGTACCGATCGACCCATCTGCCGAGCAGCCCTCCACGCAGGGTCTCCACGTAGTCCGTACCCAGCGGAGCCAGACTGTCGCATATGAGCTCTACTGCTTCATCATAGGGAAAGGTCACGTTGACATCCTTGATCAAAGGTACGTAGACATCGTAGTGCCGCAGCTCGTCAAGTCCCAGCAGATGCTTGCGCAGCCGGTAGTACCGATGCAGTGCGGGAAGCCGGTCGCGGACTGCTGATACCAGGTTGTCATATACCTCTTCGCTTACGTTGTCCGGGAAGAGCGCCATAGCACGTGAGCAGGGGTGGCTGCGCACAAAGGCTTGGTAGGTGTCCTGCTTAATGCTTCCCGCGTAAAGAGATGCCAGAGTGTGCTTGTGCTGATCAAAATGCAGGTAGAACTGCCGATACGCAGTTTCCCTGAGCGACCGGTCAAAATCCATCAGAAACGAAGCAAAGGTTGACTGGCTCAAGGGACGCCCTGCAACGGTCCCGAAGTCGAGATCAACGTTGGTCAATGCTTCAAAGACATGCTGCGGCGTCTCAGCCGGTTCGGACTGCAGGGCAAGAATCCGCTCTTCAGACGGTGAAAGCACGTGGGGCCTGAACCTGAGAATTTTTTGCAGCTTAATGCTGTAGGGTTTCAGAGTCTCATGGGCGAGCATGGATGTCATAACCGATTTGTCAATGCTCAGCAGTTCAGGTTCAAAGAAACTCAGCGAAGCCTGAAGCCGGCTTCCCTTCTGGCTGATCTTTCCAAGCCGGGCCTGATGCTCGTCGCTGCCGCCGTCCTCAGAAGCCCGGAGAAATGCGTAGTGCTCAAGCCGTTCGTAGCAGAGACCGGCCTCATTGAGAAAATCCAGAAAAGATTTCAGTGATTCAGGTGAGCTGCCTAATGTTCTCCTGAAAGACTCTGCACGTGAGATGTACGCATCGAGCTTCTGTAAATCCTCCTCCCAGGCTGTCTCATTCGGGTAGAGGGATGACAGGTCCCATCGATCAGTTTCAGGAATCTGACCTCGCAGCGGGATGTCGCGTTTCTGTTCTTTGTTCATGGTATGTGCTCCTGTGTTTCATATACATGCAGCATACGGGACAATAGACGCCCTGCCTTGCCGCGGTGGGATATGGCGTGTTTCTCCTCTTCAGTCAGTTCTGCCATGGTGCATCCGAATTCAGGCAGGAAGAATACCGGATCGTAGCCGAAACCGCCGGAACCCCGGGGTTCTTGGGTAATGGAGCCGGCAACGGTTTCCTGGACGCTGAGATACCGGTGGGGATCAAACAGCAGGACTATGGCGCAGACGAAGAACGCTCGCCGGTCTGCATGCGCATCAAGCTGGCTGAGCAGGTATGCGTTACGTTCCTCGCTGGAGAGCTCCCTTGCAAAGCGGTCGCTTCCGTATCGTGCTGAGAAGATGCCCGGTGCTCCGCCGAGGGCGGGTACGCACAGCCCTGAATCGTCAGCAAGCACGGTTTGGCCGCACTGTGCATGGAGGCACAGGGCTTTCTTGTAGGCATTTGCAAAAAAGGTATCCCCGTCCTCCAGACATGAGAACTGCTCAGCGGCAGTCAAGGTGTGGGACGAAAAAATAGACTGGAGTTCTCGGACTTTATCCTGGTTGCCCGTGGCAGCATGTATTATCATGGAGGGCATCATAGCAGGTTTTCAGCGGTTCAGTCCACATCACTGAGGTATCGTTTCTTCATATAGTACACTGATGAGTCGACCGTTCCCTTGGGAATGCCGAGCAGTTCGGAGACCCTGCTGTGGGACAGGTTAGCGGGAATCAAGTGCATTCTGCTTCTGACCCGCATGAGGAGTTTCCTGGTGCGTGCGAGCTTGGTGCGGTACGCCAGGTTCAGCTGTCGGTCATGCTCCATCAGTATCTTCTGCTGCACATAGAGCATTTCAGTATAGTATCTGTCACGCAGGACTCTCAGCGCCTCCCTGCGTCTGCATCTGCGTGATTCCATCATTCTTGCTGAGGAGAGCAGATCGTGCAGCGCATCTTCATGGATGCCTGCTGCTTCTGCCAACGTGCGCACCATGTTCCCGGGGATGTTCAGTGCGTTGACCATAATGAGAATGAGCAGCCGCTGCTGGGAGATGTGTCTGCCGGGTGCTGGTACGGTGTACTGCGGAGGCGCTTCGCCAGCCATAGTCCTGTCCAGGGTTTCCTGTCCCTGCTGATCGTACATGACCGAACAGTAACGTTCTTTTGTGTGCGCATCCCGCAGAAGCGTTTTTCGCTGCAGATACAGGGTATGCATGAGGTAGTGCTCAAAGGATATGCCCTGGTACGTGAATGAGATGATAATCCTCGGTATCTTCGGGTAGAGATGGACGATCAGCTCAGATTCATGGTCGCAGACCGACCTGCATTTTTCAGCAAGTACAGTGTACGCATATACAGCAATCTCGTCCTGAAACTCCTTGAGCCGTTCACCGGTAGTCTGGTGCCACAAGACCTTGTGGGTGAGCGCAGAACAGCGGTGCGGAATGCCCTCCATGGTTCTCCTCCATGGAGCATAGTGCAATATGCATACCAGCTGCCTGCTCTTCGGCTGTACCGTCAAAGCGGTAGACGAGTTCACCTGATATGGGAGAAAATCACCGGGAGCCTCAGTTGTCGGGTAATGTGTTAAAGAGCTTGATGAGCTCTTCCTGGATAATCAGGCGGCTTCCGTGGTAGACGAATCCTGAAGCACGCCTGTGGCCGCCGCCGCCGAACCTGGCAGCCAGTTTGCCGACATCGATATGCTTGGACCGCAGCCCCACGGTACAGGAGTCCTCATGATCTTCCCGGATGTAGATGACCGCTTCACACCCCTTGCTGCCCAGCAGCTGAGCATAGAGGCTCTCGGAGTCACGCATAGCTTCTCCGTAGCGGTTGTGCTCCTCCCAGGTTTCCCAGGTGACCAGGAGCTTGCCCGTATAATAAGCTACGCACCTATGCAGCAGGAGTCCCAGCAGCTGCTTGGATTCCAGCGGGCGGTTTCCGTACATGCGGTCATACGCATTCCGGGGGGATGCCCCCAGGTCCACCAGCTGCGTGATGACCGAAAAGACTTCGCTCCTTCTCTCACCGATATGCCTGAAGTAACCGGTGTCCGTAGCAAGGCCGAAGAGCAGATATTCCGCCTCCTCCTTTGTGGGAGTCGCCCCCATGGCCTGCATGATGTGATACACCAGAAAGGTTACGGAGAATGCCCTGGGATGGATGTAGTGTATGTCGCCGAAGGGGATTCCCGATGCATGGTGATCGATGACCGCCACGGTATACGATGTTATCTCATCGGAGAGTCTGCCGATCCGGTCAACGGTGGAACAGTCCACAACGATCACCAGGGGATCAGGATCCTTGAGATCAGCAGGTATCTCTGCGGAGAACCTGGATGCCAGATGCTGGATTTCAAAGCGCTTAAAGGGTCCGGGAGATACCAGGTGCACCCTCCGGCCGATGCGCTCGAGGAAGCTGCCCAGGGCAATCTGTGAACAGAGGGTATCTCCATCCGGATTCTTGTGTCCGATGATGATAACCGTACGGTGGCTGTTCAGCGCATCAAGGAGTGCTTCAGGAACTGGAGGCGTCGGTATCATGGGCTGCTCCCGGTGCGGGTTCTTTGAGGAGGCTCTCGAGCGCCTCGTCTATGGTCTTGACGTGGATGATCTTCATCTTCTGGAGCACCTGCTTAGGCACATCCTCATCAAGGTCCTTCCGGTTTGCTTCCGGCATCATCACCGTGAAAATACCGTGTCTGTAGCTGGCCAGCAGCTTCTCTTTCACCCCTCCGATTCTGAGCACCTGGCCGGTGAGGGTAACCTCGCCTGTCATTGATATCTGCTGGTCCAGGGACTTGCCGGAAAAGGCTGATGCCATGGCTGCAGTCAGGGTAATTCCTGCTGAAGGGCCGTCCTTAGGTATGGCTCCCTGGGGTACATGGACATGCACGTTGTGCTGCCTGAACGCATCAGGGTCGATCCCGTAGCGTTCGCAGTTGGACTCAAGGTACGAGTAGCTGATACGGGCGCTCTCCTTCATCACATCACCGAGGCTGCCGGTGAGTATGAGGTTCCCGTCTCCCTTCATGAGCACCGCTTCAACTGTGAGCAGCCGGCCCCCGGCGTCGGTCCAGGCCAGTCCGTTGGCAACCCCGGGAAGGGTCGATTTGAGCATCTGGTCATCCGTATACTCCGGATTGCCCAGATACTTCCGCAAAAGCGAGGGGGTTATGATCTTGCGGTAGGACGCAAGGTCCTCACGCCGCTGCTTCTTCAGATATTCCCGGGCGATTTTCCGTGATACCGACCCGATGGACCGTTCAAGATTTCTCACGCCTGATTCCATGGTATAGTCATGGATAAGGGTGTAGATGGCATCCTTCCTGAACCGTATGGATGCTTCATGCAGGCCGTTCTCGGTCAGCTGCTTCGGGATGAGAAAGTTGGTGGCTATATGGTACTTTTCGATATCGGAGTAGCCGGGAATCTCAATGACCTCCATGCGGTCCCGCAGGGCAGGGGGGATCGTGTGCAGTGAGTTCGCAGTCGCAATGAAGAAGACCTGGGAGAGGTCATAGGGAACTTCAAGGTAGTGGTCCACAAAGGTGCGGTTCTGCTCCGGATCAAGTACTTCCAAGAGCGCGGATGAGGGATCACCCCTAAAATCGGAGGAGAGCTTATCCACCTCATCGAGGAGAAATACCGGATTCGAGGTCCCGGCCTTAATGATGGATTGGATGATCTTGCCGGGCAGGGCACCAACGTAGGTCTTGCGGTGACCCCTGATCTCCGCTTCGTCGCGAACTCCGCCCAGGGAGATCCTGACAAACCGCTTTTCCAGGGCTCGGGCGACTGAGCGGCCAAGTGAGGTTTTTCCTGTTCCCGGGGGTCCCACGAAGCAGAGGATAGGTCCCTTTGCCCGCGAAGTAATACTCCGTACCGCCATGTAGTCGAGGATCCGCTCCTTTGGCCGGTACATATTGTAATGGTCCTCATTGAGCACCGCTTCGGCACGCATGATGTCAAAGGAGTCTGAGGTGCTGATGCTCCAGGGCAAATCCGCGATCCATTCGAGGTATGTGCGCAGCACCCCGGCCTCCGGCGCCATGGGCTGGAGCTTCCTCAGCCTTGAGGCCTCCTTGCTTACCTTCTTGATGACCTCTTCAGGGGGATTCTTTGCCTGGATGCGTTTTACCAGGTCCTCAATCTCATCTATCTCGTCTGACTCCCTGCCGAGTTCACGGTTAATCTGCCTGATCTGCTCATTGAGAAAATATTCCTTCTGGGTGGTCTCGATACGCTCGCGCACCTTGTTCTGAATCTGCCCCTGGATCTTTAAGAGCTCCTGCTCGGTATGGAGCATTACCGCAAGCTCCTGAAGCCGTTTTTCAGGATCGAGCTGCTGGAGCAGGTGCACCTTGTTGTCCACAGAGAAATGGGCGGCATTGGCTATGAGGTCGGATATCCTGGACGGGTCGGTCTCCTGTTCAATGGTGCTGACTAAGTCCTTGGGAATCTTCGTCTGTACGGACGCATACTCGCTGAAGTATTTCTTTACTGCCGATACCATGACCTGCGAAGAAAAACCCGATGCAACAGGGGGGATGACCGGTTCTGCATGCACATGGCTGACCTCATCCTCCCAGGTCAGTACGTGCCTGATAATCCCGCGCTGCTTAGCTTCTCCAATGATCCGGACGGAATGCTCTCCCATCCTGAAGACCTGCAGGATCTTAACAATCGTCCCGACCCGGAATACCTCAATGGACTCACCCTCTTCCTCGTCATCCTCCTTGTCCTTCTCGGGAAAAGCGAAGAATGCCAGGCGGTTTCCTTCAAGGGCGCGTTCGATTGCCGCGACAGTCCTGGGATCTTTGGTGAAGAAGGGCACCACTGACCCGGGGAATACCACAAGCTCCCGGGATACGATCAGAGGCAGTTCCTTCAGTACGTCCTTGCTTCCTCGTTCCATGGCGGTCACGCGGTCTTCTTCTTGATTTCAACCCGCGGCCTCTTGCCTGACGACACCACCTCACCGTCGATAACCACCTTCTTCTTCCCTTCAATTGAAGGAATTTCGTACATGATGTCCACCATGATGTTCTCTACGATGGAGCGCAGGCCCCGGGCCCCGGTCTTCATCAGGTTTGCCAGTTCGGCAATAGCCAATACGGCGGAATCCTCAAATATGAGTTCAACCTGGTCAATTTTCATGGACTCCTGGTACTGGCGTATTACTGAGTTCTTCGGCTCAGTGATGATCCGCTTGAGGTCATCGGTGGACAGGTTGTTCAGGGAAACCTGAATCGGCATCCTGCCGATGAATTCGGGAATCAGCCCGTACTTAATCAGGTCATCCGGGTGCAGGTTGCGGTAGAGCTCAGCGAGGTCCTTCTCCTGGCTCGTGCGCACATCAGCTCCGAAGCCCACAGGGTGCTGGCTGATGCGGTTCTCAATGATCTTGTCCAGGCCGACAAATGCACCGCCGCATATGAATAGGATGTTTTCAGTATTGATCTTGATCATCTCCTGGTTCGGGTGCTTGCGTCCCCCCTGGGGAGGCACGGATGCCACGGTCCCCTCGATGATCTTCAGCAGCGCCTGCTGCACGCCCTCTCCCGAGACGTCCCGGGTGATGGAGACATTTTCCGTTTTTTTGGCAATCTTATCAATCTCATCGATGAACACGATGCCCCGCTCGGCTGAGGCAACATTGTTGTTGGCGTTCTGGATAAGCTTCAGGAGTATGTTCTCCACATCCTCGCCCACATACCCCGCCTCGGTTAGCGTCGTTGCGTCTGCAATGGCAAAGGGCACCTTGAGCTTCCTCGCAAGCGTCCGCGCAAGCAGGGTCTTCCCCGTACCCGTGGGACCGATGAGCAGGACGTTGGTCTTTTCCAGTTCCACATCTTCACGGATCCGGTTGCCGTGAACGATGCGCTTGTAGTGGTTGTAGACCCCCACAGAAAGAATCTTCTTCGCCTGCTCCTGGCCGACGACGTACTCGTCCAGATACTCCTTGATCTCCTTGGGCACGGGAACCCGTTCCAGGATATCATAGGAGAGATCGGCCTCTTCCTCATCCAGAATGCTCTTGCACACGCGCACGCACTCATCGCATATATATACGCCAGGTCCTGCAATGAGGCGGTTCACCATGTGTGAGCTTTTACCGCAGAACGAACATGTCTTCTGAATATTACGTCCGGTTTTTGCCATATCATCCTCGTTTCAATATCGTGTCGACGAGACCGTAGGCAACAGCGTCTTCAGCTGAGAAGTAGTAATCCCGCTCCAGGTCCTTCGCTATCTCCTCTTCCCGCTTGCCCGTATGTCGGGCAAAGTAGGTAATGGTCAGCCCTTTGAGCCGCATGATCTCCTTCGCCTGAATAGAGATGTCAGCAGCCTGGCCCCTCACGCCACCCCACGGCTGATGGACCAGCACCCGGGATGAGGGAAGCGAATACCGCTTGCCCTTTGTGCCCGCGGTCAGCAGGAGCGCCGCCATGGATGCAGCTTGGCCCAGGCATATGGTCTGCACATCCGGTTTCAGGTACTGCATGGTATCATAGATAGCCAGCCCGGCGGTAACGCTTCCTCCCGGTGAATTGATGTACATGCTCACATCCTTCTCAGGATTCTGGGACTCGAGGTAGAGCAGCTGCGCCACCACAAGGTCCGCTGCGGCGTCATGAATCTCCCCGTCAAGGAAGATAATCCGCTCCTTCAGCAGCCGGGAAAAGATATCATATGCGCGTTCCCCCAGGCCGGTCTGCTCAATGACCATCGGCACCAGGGTGCTCATCCGTTCTTGCATTCCGCTCATTCGCTGGTCTCCTGTGCCTCGAACCGTTTGTTCATAAAATCCTCATAGGACATCTCTTCGCCTTTGGTGAAGGTGCTGCCGGCAAGCAGAAAATCTGTCGCCTTTTCATAGGTGAGGCGCTCCCGCTCCTGCATCTCCTGGTATACGCGGTTGGACTTTGCTTGATCATCTGCGGATTCATCCGCAGGCCCCAGGGACAGCATCACCTCTTCATCGGTTACTTCAATGTGTTCCTGCTCAATGATCTTGTTCAGCAGCAGGCTCTCCTTGATCTGCTGTTCTGCCCGTTCCCTGAATCCTTCAAGGTGCTCCTCCTTGCTGGTTCCCAGGATGCTGAGCATGTGCTCTTCCTTCAGTCGGTACTGCTGCAGGGTGGACTGCCATGTCTGCTCAAGCTGCATCCGCACCATCGAGTCCGGAAGCTGTATCTCGTGGGCTTTGACTATCTGCTGGAGCACCTTTCCCAGCTTGTATTCTTTGAGCCTGGCATCCAGGTGTTCATGGATGCGCTTGCCGATATCACGCTTCAGGTCATCAAGGGTCTCGTAGGATTCGCTCACATCCTGGGCAAAATCATCATCCAGTTCCGGCAGATCCCTGCGCTTGACAGCCTTCAGTGCTACCTTGACGGCAACCTTCCTGCCTGCAAGCGGTTTGGTCTCGTGGTCCTCAGGGTAGTCCTTCTCAATGGTCCGCTCGTCTCCCGCCTTCAGCCCGATGACATCCGCATCCAGCTGGTAATAATTGTAACCCGTGCCGACGGTAAACGTAAAGTCTTCGCGCTTCGTTTCTTCAAGAGGCTCACCGGCTTCATCAAGTTCACAGTAGTCCAAAGTCACGATGCTTCCTTCCTCAGCCGGGCTGTCGGTAACAGTGACCAGGGCATTCTGCTCCTGCAGCTGCGTAAGTTCAGCATCAACAAGATCATCGGGTACCTGCACTTCAGGTACCGGAATCGAAAATCCCGTGTAGGTGCTTACCTCTACTTTGGGGTAGACATCGTAGACAACTGAGTAGGAGAAATCCTTCTCCAGGTCAATCTCCAGTTCATCTTCGTTCTGGAGCACCGGCTGGTGATAGTGCAGGGGAACATAGGCGGTCTCCTTGTCTTCGAGGATCTCCTTCAAGGACCTCTCAATGACGGAATACATCACTTCGGCCCTGATCCCTTCGCCGTATTTCTGCTCCAGCACCTTTGCCGGTGCTTTTCCTTTCCTGAACCCCTTGATGTGGGCCTTTTTGGTGTAGTCCGCCAGGAGGGACTGGTACTCGCTTTTAATTATGTCCTGATCTACCGTTACGGTCAGTTCTACAGATGAGTGCTCCAGTTCCTTGAATGTTTTTTCCGATACCATGGTCTTTCCTCAATGTGTTATTGGTTTCAATATACTAAAGATCAGCGAAGACGGCTACAGCCCGTACGGGAAAGCTGTCCCTGATCATGTGATCCAGGAAAAAAAAAGCGATCCGGAACCCGGACCGCTTGCAGCTGTGAGCGAGAGACGGGATTTGAACCCGCGACATCCACCTTGGCAAGGTGGAGCTCTACCACTGAGCTACTCTCGCGAGGAGTAGGATAGAACCAGGCAGCAAGGCCCCCATTCCCTTTGCGAGAGAAGGGATTTGAACCCTTACGCCAAAGGCACTAGATCCTAAATCTAGCGTGTCTGCCAATTTCACCACTCTCGCAGTGATTATACCGGAATACCGGATTTTGTCAACAAGCTGCCGCTTCCGGTTCCCCGTATGAGCCGTGAAGGGATCGAACCTTCGACCCGCAGATTAAGAGTCTGCTGCTCTACCAGCTGAGCTAACGGCCCGTGTACTGTGCATTACGCCCGGCAGGATTCGAACCTGCGACCTACGGATTCGAAGTCCGGCGCTCTATCCAGCTGAGCTACGGACGTGAGCATGCAATCTGAGAGGGTGAGCGACGGGACTCGAACCCGCAACAACCAGAACCACAATCTGGTGCTCTACCATTGAACTACGCTCACCACGTTTGACAACGGAGGTACTGTTATCTATTTTGGCGATTTTGTCAATACCGGAGACCGGAAAAACCAGGGAATGCACTTATGCCCAGGTGAGAGGTGGTGCGGTTACTGCACCATCATTTCACTGCGGTTCTCCTGCTGACCGGTGTCATGCACTGCACCCGGTCTTGCGCAGGTTGTGGTGCGCGGCATCAGGTCCGGTTCCAGAAGGATCTTTTGGGGGGGCAGGTGTATGTGCATGGCCTTGTTTTCTATCTCCTCAAGGAGCAGTCTGGTTATGATCCGGCCGATGCTGAAGATAGGCTGGTTGATTGTAGTCAGCCCTATCTGGGGTAGGGATGCTATCTGTATGTTGTCGAAACCGACTACTCCGACATCCGTTCCCGGCCTGATTCCCTGCTCGTTGAGGTAGCGAAGCACGCCAAGTGCCATTACATCATTGCCGGCAAAGACCGCATCCACGTTTCGGTGTGCTGAAAAAAGCTCTTTCATGAGGGAATACCCGCTGTTCATGTGGTACTCCCCTGAGTAGATCAGAGATGATTCAAAGGATATCCCTCTCTGCTCAAAGGCTCTGCGGTACCCCGTCATACGCTCGTTATAGGTGCTGGAGTATGTGACGCCTCCGATATAGGCAACCTTCGCATAGCCGCATTCCAAGAGGTGCTGCACCCCAAGAAATCCTCCCTTGATGTTGTCGGTACTTACGAAACTATGCTTCTGCTCCTTCGGCCATGTCTCATACCCAACAATGGGAATAGAGAAGCTGTCCGACAGCTTCTCCAGTGAATCATCGCATGACTTCATGATGATGCCGTCAACACGTTTTTCCTTGAGAGTCTGCAGGTATTCCCGCTCCTTTTTTGGATTCCAGTTGGATATGCAGAGGAATATGTCATAGCTGTTTTCGTTGGCGGTTTCGATGATGCTCGTGGCAAGTTCGCTGAAGAGCGGATTGATAATCTCAGGAATAAGCACGCCTATGGTGCGCGTCTCCTTCCGCACCAGCCCGCGGGCATGAATATTCGGGTAGTAGCCCATCTCGTTTGCTGTCTTGATCACCAGCGCCCGGGTACTACTGCTGACTCCCGGTTTATTGTTCAATGCACGGGACACCGATGAGAAATTAATGCCAATTTTACGGGCAATATCTTTTATGGTTACGCTCATGCACCATCACCCTCTGAAAACATAACGCAGCAGGGAGCACACAGATCATCCATCTCCTTTGCAGCTGACCATGCTGTTGGTTACATATGCCTGGTAAGCCGCGTCAGCGATCTCAGTGACTCGCCTGGAGTCGTATGGCGTCATCTGGGGTTTTGTTCCATGTTCAATACAGGATGCAAACTCCTGCACCTCTGCACGAAATGCCTCGCCGAACCGCTCTAAATAATCCGTAACGCATTCCTGGGATACTCCCTGCGTACCGTACCAGGTTATCCGGTCCCGAACTGGTATGGGATTGATCCGTATCATGCCCTCAGTACCGATTATCTCAGTTTCCACATGGCTGCCGTGGGGTGCCGTGCGTCCGGTAAAGAACATCGCCATGGACCTGTCTGCAAATTCCATAATAGTGCAGGCGTTGTCAATATCCCCATACTCCCCATATACCGGGTACTTATAGCATCCACCAATCGCACGCACATTCACCACGTCGGAGCCGAGAAACCAGCGGGCCAGATCGATATCATGCACGAGCATTTCCGTATACCAGATGCCGTTGACGTTGATACGTTCAGGGGCGCTCTCCGGGCCCATGTCCTTGTCGAGGCTGTAGCCCCTGTACATGAAGGGCTTGCCTATGGCGCCCGATTCTATGCGCTTTTTTGCTGAAAGATATGACGGATCAAACCGCCGCATGAACCCTGTCATGCATACGAGCTCAGGATGCGCTTCTGCCTCCTGCTGCACGCGGGCTGCTTCCTGCGGCGTCATGCCCATGGGTTTTTCGCAGAACACATGCTTCCCCTTCCTGAGTGCCCGGATAATCATATCGCTGTGGGTGCTCACCGGAGTGGCAATGACCACTGCGTCTATATCGCTGCGGTCAAGCAGGTCCTCATAGTCAGTAGTGCCGCTGGGAACATCATGGGCACTGCAGTACCGGTCAAGGGTTTGCCGGCTGCGGGTATACACAGCTGCCAGGCCGGCATTGGGTATGCTCCAGCGTATATTTCCGCAATGGTGCTTGCCGAGATCACCCAGCCCCGCAACAGCTAAACGAACCATGGTATTCTCCATTCTATATAATGCTCAATCGTTTGCACTTATATTTAGGGTATCACTTGAATAATCCTTTGTCAAATACTTCATGTATTATTATTTCGGTATGACCATGGTACATACTCGTTTTTTATGTGCATATGTAAATTGCAGGGCTCTAGATACTGGAATGCTGCATGTATATCAAATTTAACTATATATTATATATGAAGTAAAAACTATAATATCCTGCCGATATTCTGCTGCGATGCAAGCCCCTGAACAAGTTTCGGGTTTCTGAAGCGTAAGATGAAAGAATGCGTACAGCAGATTATTTTTAGGAAATTATCGTTTGACAAAACGGTATATGGGAAGTATCATGAAAATAAGAGAAAACGTTTGCTTCAGGGATGCAGCTGGAAATGCGGCTTTTCACCATTGAGCGACTGCACCTGCCATTCCTTATATCCCCACGCGGCGTAGAGATTATGGCTTATAGGAGGTAAGTATGAAGATGAACAGGATCGTATGTATTGCACTGCTTTTGGTTTTCATCGTACCGGGTATGGTGTTTGCCGCGGGAGCGCGGGAAGAGCGGGAGGAGCATCTCATCGGATTTGTCGTAAAGGCCCTTGACCAGGAGTTCTGGTTTGCGGTGCGCGACGGGGCAATGGCTGCTGACGAAGATTTCACCGATGTGCGGGTCATGCTTGACGGAGCTGCTGCGGAGACCCTCGTTGAGGAGCAGATTGCCCTGGTTGAGGACATGATTGTCCGCGGTGCCAGCGCACTTGTGATAGCCCCGACAGCGCCGGTGCAGCTTATACCGGTCATGGAGCGGGCGATCGCTGACGGCATACCGGTGCTCCTCGTAGACACTGACGTGGACGACTGGGAAGCTAAGACAACCTTTATCGGGACCGACAACCGGACTGCGGCGTCAGTAGCAGGTAAATTCATGGCGGAGAACCTCTCTGACGGAAGCCGGATTGCAATACTCGAGGGAATTCCCGGTGTTGCCACCAGCGAGCATCGTGTTGAAGGATTCAAAGAGGGTCTGGCAAGTGTCGGAAAGGATATCGAGATTGTAGCCAGCCTGACAGCCCGATGGGACCGCGCAGAGGGTGTAACAGTGATGGAGGATATCATTACCCGGCATGGAGCGATTGACGCGGTATTTGCTGCGAATGACCAGATGGCTCTTGGCGCTATCGAAGCTATTCGTGGTGCCGGCATCAGCTTTGACGACATTATGGTGGTCGGCTTCGACGGAACGCCCGGTGCAGCGCAGGCCATACTCAACGGTGAGATGACCGCCAGCGTTGCCCAGATGCCCTTTATGATGGGATACATGGGAGTAGAGGCTGCCCGCGAGGTAATTCTCGGCAGGGAGATAGACAGAGTGATTGATACCGGTGCTGACCTGGTAACCAAGGAAAATGCCGAATCATATCTCTAAGGATCATGCACTGAAGAACTCACGTATGTACGGGCCGGGATCAACCCGGCCCGTACTGCACTTGCAAAGAGCGCACCATCCGTCAGTATGGTGTGATAGGGGATTGGACTGATGGATACAGACAATGGTAACAAAGTTTTTCAGGGAGACAATGTACCGCTGAAGAAAAAGCTCCAGACAAAGAAGGGCTTGAGTATTGCATTGCGCATCGTGCAGGCAGGACCAGTGCTCATCTTTGTCGCCCTGGTGCTCGTGCTCTGGATTTTGGAACCGATATTTCTTTCACCCAGGAATATTGGAAATCTTGCTGTACAGTCTTCGATAGTCGCCATACTGGCGTTGGGCGTGTTCCTGGTTATTCTTACTGCGGGCATTGATCTGTCTGTAGGATCCGTGATGGCCTTAAGCACGGTAACCGGGGCATTGGTGTTCAATATGCTTTCAGCCCCAGGATGGATGGTGGCTCCGGTGATGGTTATGACGGGAGTTTTTGTCGGATTCATCAACGGCATAATATATGTTAAGGGGAAAATGCCCCATCCGTTTATACCCACGCTTGCCATGCTCAATGCGGCCCGGGGTGCTGCGCTGCTGATCTCCAATGCAAGACCGATTCCGGGACTGCCTGACTATGTGAGGTGGATCGGTTCAGGAAGGATTGGAGCGGTTCCCGTTCCGGCGCTGTTTGTACTTGTGCTGGTGGTGCTGGCAATCATACTGACCCGGGTGACCCGCTGGGGCAGGTGGATTTATGCTGTGGGAGGCAACAAGGAGGCCGCCAGGAGGCTCGGTATCCCCGTGGACCGCGTACTTATCTCCGTATATGTGCTTTCCGGCATGGGAGCAGGACTCGCAGCCATAGTAGTGGGGGGACGGACCAATGCAGGATACCCCACAGCGGGGAACCTGGCAGAGCTTGATGCCATAGCAGCGGTCATCATCGGGGGTGCAAGCTTCTTTGGCGGATACGGACGTGTATCCAACGTCGTCATCGGCGCACTCATACTGGGCACCATACGAAACGGGCTGAACCTGCTTGGCGTGAGCTCACACTGGCAGCTGGTAATCATCGGTATTGTCATTGTGCTGGCTGTGCTGCTTGACGTGACCAGGATACGCCTAGAGGAACGTTTCAGGACTGTGCAGGCCGAGGATACCGAAAAAGAAGCTCATGAAGAGGAGGCATAATCATGGCGGAGAACGCAGTACTCACCCAGCGGGAAAAGCAGAAGCCTGAAGCACGGAAGATTCTTGAGGTCGTGCATGCGCACAAGCGGTTTGGAGCTGTGCTGGCCTTGGATGATATCTCCTTCCATCTGAACCAAGGGGAGATCCTCGCGCTTCTCGGGGACAACGGAGCCGGCAAGTCTACTATGATCAAGGCCCTCAGCGGTGTCCATGAGCTGGATTCTGGAAAGATTTTCCTCGAAGGGAAGGAGGTGCACTTCCGCACACCAGTAGATGCCAGGAATAGCGGCATCGAGACGGTGTACCAGGATCTCGCGCTCTTTGACAACCTTACTGTTGCCGCCAACCTCTATGTAGGACGTGAGATTTCCAGGTTCAGGAAGCTCGGCCCCCTCAGTTTTCTTGAGGACAGGAAGATGGAGAACAATACAAAGCAGTTCATTACGGACCTCCAGGTCAATCTTCCCAATCCAAAAAGCGATGTGGGCCTTATGTCGGGGGGACAGCGACAGGCTATAGCAGTGGCCAGGGCGGCGGTATTCGGAAGCAGTATCGTGCTGCTCGATGAGCCGACTGCGGCCCTCGGTGCCAGGGAATCCAGGAATGTGCTCAATCTCGTGAAGAAGCTTCCAGAAAAG
>SKXS01000068.1 GCA_007128345.1 Spirochaetia bacterium | reverse complement strand
ATGAACAGCGAGCATCCGTGGTGCGTGGTCTGCGCACCTTCTGAAGGATGGTCCAAGCGGGTACTGGGGCCCACAGCGACTCCTGAACAGCTCTGGGAGGTGATCAGGCCTATCCTGCGCATGGATACGGAGGATCCAGCACGAGCGCTGCGCTCCCATGGAGATACGCTGCTGCAGCGCTGCGGCAGGCTTGACCGTATGGAACTTGATGCGCTGCATATTGAGGATGAGGGAACCGATTTGACCATCGGACTGACTACCTATGCCCGGTGGGTCGGCGGTCCTGACAAGCTGAAGGACGGCAGATATATATTCTGCAACATCCCCACTGAGGAGGTCTTTACTGTACCTGATCGCAGCAGGACAGAGGGAACCGTAAAGCTCACTATGCCGGTCTCCATACTCGATTCCATGGTTGAAGGGGTGACGCTGACTTTTTCTCAGGGGAAAGTCACCTCATATACCGCGGAGAAGAACCTCGATGTGCTCGAGCACTTCCTGCAGATTGATGAGGGGGCATCCTACCTGGGTGAAATCGCCCTGGTGGATTGCAGCTCCCCTATATGGAAGAGCGGCAGGCAGTTCTTCTCCACTCTCTATGACGAAAATGCCTCGTGCCACATAGCCCTCGGTGCGGGGTACTCGGGATGCCTAGTCAACGCCGATTCAGTGAAGACTGAAACAGACAAACGCAAGGTGCAGTGCAATGTATCTATGGAGCATACCGATGTCATGTTCGGCTCGCCTCATACGCACATCACCGGTAAGAACAGAAACGGCGATACCTTCGAGATAATGAGTGAGGGGATGCTGCTGGTCTAGTTCAGGTCTGCTATGATCCGCAGGCCTTCCAGTGTGTGCCAGGGATCCACATGGTCGATGCGTCCGATGACTCCCTTTGCAACTGATGCCATCCCGCCGGTGGCAATAATGAAGAGCGGCCTGCCCACTGCTGATTCAGTGCGGACGATGATGCCCGTCACCAGACCCGCGTATCCGTAAAGCACACCAGACTGGATTGCCGTAACTGTGTCCATCCCGAGAACGGAGGGAGGCTCCCTGAGCGCTACCTTGGGAAGCTGTGCAGTATTGCTGGAGAGAGAGTTCACCGCCGTGATGATTCCCGGGGCCAGTGCTACCCCAAGAATGAAACCGTCATGGGATACCGTGATGAAGGTCAGCGCGGTACCGAAGTCAATGATCATGGCATCCCGTTTGAATCGATGGTAGGCAGCTACGGTGTTTGCAAGGAGGTCACTGCCGAGTTCAGGCGGAAGCTGCTGATCGGCAAGCCCGGTATTGACCTGGTTAGTCACTACGAGAGGATCTTTGCCGAAGACCCGGTTGATCATATCAATAAATACCCCTGTCAGGTCGGGGACCACGCTGGAAAGCACGATCTTTTCGACGCCCTCGGGCGCTATCCTGTCCATGGAAAGCAGCTGATAAAACATAGCTGTGTATTCGTCTACAGTCTTCTTGCAGTCAGTGGAAATTCTCCAGTGGGCAGCCCAGTTTCCGTTGTCGCTGATGCCCGCCACTACATTAGTATTGCCTACGTCCACAACCAGTATCATGCGTACCTCCTCTTAGATGGTCAGAGAAATATGTGTTTCGTACATCTCGTCACGGAGCTGCTGTACAGCTTGACTTGACAAGTATTCATCAAAGCTCATCAACTTGTCTATGGTCCCCTTGGGGGTGAACTCGACAATGCGGTTGGCCACGGTATCGACAAACTGATGGTCATGGCTGTTAAAGAGTACCACACCGGGAAATTCAATGAGCCCGTTGTTCAGGGCAGTAATCGCCTCCAGATCCAGATGGCTTGTAGGCTCGTCGAGGATGAGCACATTAGCGCCGGAGAGCATCATCTTCGCAAGTATGCACCGGACCCGCTCCCCTCCTGAAAGCACAGTTATGCTCTTGAGCGATTCATCACCAGAAAAAAGCATCCTCCCCAGAAAGCTCCGGATGTAGGTATCGTCCTTAATCTCCGAGTACTGACGGAGCCAGTCGGTGATGGACATATCTCCGGTAAAGAAATGGTCATGCTCTTTAGGAAAATAGCTGTATGATATCGTGACGCCCCACTGGATGCTCCCGGATTCCGGTCTTTCCACACCGGCAATCATATTGAAGAGAGTGGTCTTAGCCAGGTGGTTGGGGCCCACAAAGGCAATTTTCTCTCCTTGATGGACCGTTAGAGAGAAATCAGTAAATACCGTCTCTCCCTCAAAGTGCTTGGTTACCCCTCGTACCGATAGGATATTCTTCCCGCACTCCCGCTCTGGCTTAAAATTCACATAGGGAAACTTACGGGATGTGGGGACGATATCGTCTATGGTGAGTTTATCAATGAGCTTCTTGCGGCTTGTTGCCTGCCGGGCCTTTGATGCGTTGGAGCTGAAGCGCTGGATGAATGTCTTCAGTTCAGCGATCTTGTCCTCACGCTTGCGCTTCTCCTCGCGCAGCTGCTTGCGGGCAAGCTGGCTCGCTTGATACCAGAAGTCATAGTTCCCCACATACAGCCTGATCTTCGCATAGTCGATATCGACGATGTGCGTACACACCCGGTTGAGGAAGTGACGGTCATGGGAGACTACAATCACCGTATTATCAAATTTATATAGGAAGTCCTCCAGCCAGCTTATGGATTCCAGGTCAAGGTGGTTGGTCGGCTCATCGAGAAGCAGGATATCGGGATTTCCAAATAGAGCCTGTGCCAGCAGCACCCTGACCTTCATGTTGTCTTCCACTTCGCTCATAAGCTTGGCGTGGAAGGATTCAGGAATACCTAACCCCGAAAGCAGGACTGCCGCTTCAGCCTCAGCCTCCCATCCCCCGAGTTCCGCATAATCAGTTTCCAGAGTGGCTGCTGCAATGCCGTCCTCCTCGGAAAACGACTCCTTGCTGTAGATCTCTTCACGGGCCGTCATGACTTCGTAAAGCTGCTTGTGTCCCATGATCACTGTGTGCATGACGGAATACTGGTTGAAGGCAAAGTGATCCTGCTTGAGCACCGCCATACGTTCACCGGGGGTTACGATTACCTCACCGGTATCAGGTTCTATTTCACCGGCAAGAATTTTGAGGAAGGTGGATTTACCGGAACCGTTGGCCCCGATCACACCGTAGCAGTTGCCCGGCGTAAACTTAACTGACACATCGGAGAATAGGATACGTTCCCCGAATGAGAGCTTTACATTCTGTGCCTGTATCATGATATTCTTCCCCGCAATGGAATTGCATAAAAAAGCCAGCCGTGGGCTGGCCTGATGCTGAACAGCGTATAGTCCCTAGGGGAATCGAACCCCTCTTTGAAGACTGAGAATCTCCCGTCCTAGCCGATAGACGAAGGGACCATGTAGACTGGCCGAGAAGGATTTGAACCCTCACAAGCAGAACCAGAATCTGCTGTGCTACCATTACACTATCGGCCAACGTCCTGACATTGGGAATATAGTAAAAGCTGCCGGATTTGTCAACCCTACTCGCTGTGGTAATCGATGAGAGTGCGCACCTGGTAGCCCGAAAGCAGATCCTTGTAGGGAAGAAACGGAAGCCCGATGATGCAGCAGATCTCGTGCACTGCGGCCCCGCCCTCCTCTATGAGTTCAACCGCAGCCTTCACAGTCCCCCCTGTGGCGATGAGATCATCGATAACGAGATACCTGCTGCCTGCAGCTACGTCTGCCTTATGGACTTGGATAGTATCCATACCGTACTCAAGTGAGAAGGTCTTCTCCAGGGTCTCACCGGGAAGCTTTCCCTTCTTGCGCACAAGCACGATGGGCAGGCCGAGCTGCAGGGCCACTGGGGATGCGAAGAGAAATCCCCTGGCTTCGATACAGGCTACCGCATCAATACCGCTGTCCCGGTAGATCCCGACGATGGTGTCCACGCAGTAGGCAAACGCCTCGGGGTTGGTGAGAATGCTCGTGATATCATAGAAGAGGATGCCCTGCTTGGGAAAATCAGGGATTTTCCGGATTGCCTGGTCCAAATCAAACATACATATGCCTCCTACGGATACCCGCGCTTGAATGCCTGCACCCGCGGTGAGGCGTTCATGGACAGGTCATCACATTGGTTGTGCAGCAGGTAATGGTACCCGATTCCTGCAATCATGGCACCGTTATCTGTACAGAGCTTGAGGGACGGAAACACCACCTCAGCATCAAGCGTCATCAGTTCCCTTCGCAGCAGCGAATTTGCCGCAACCCCTCCTCCGGCGGCCACCTGGCGGTGCCCTGAAGCGCGCAGCGCAAGCCTGATGCGCTTCATAAGTATCTCCACAGCCGCATGCTGAAAGCTTGCGGCAATATTCTCCAGGCTTTTCTCAGACTTGCCGTCCCAGAATTGATCCGCCTGATTGATCACTGCAGTCTTCAGCCCTGAGTAGGACACGTCATAGACATGGTCTCCCTTATGAAGGGACGGATCGGGGAAGGAAAAGGCCGTGCTGCTGCCCTGCTGGGCAAGGCGGTCCACCATCACTCCTCCTGGATACCCCATCCCGTAGTGCTTAGCCACTTTGTCAAAGGCTTCTCCAATGGCATCATCTATCGTAGTGCCCAGCACCTTGATATCATCAAAGCCCAGCACTTCACAGATCACGGTGTGCCCACCTGAAACAAGCACTCCCAAATACGGATAGGAAAGCTCATGCTCCATGTGGGGGGCGTAGAGATGTGCTCGGATATGGTCTATCCCGACAAAGGGCAGTCCCCTGGAATAGGCAAGTCCTTTAGCAAAGCTCACCCCAACCAGTAGTGAACCGATGAGCCCGGGACGATTGGTGACGGCTATACCGTCTATTTCATCAATGGTAATGTCCGCTTCTGAGAGGGCATTGCCCGTCACTTCAGCTATCCACTGGGTGTGCAGCCTTGAGGCAATTTCAGGAACAACACCGTAATACGGTTTGTGCAGCTCCACCTGGGTGGCCACCACGTTGCTCAGGATGCGCTTCCCGTTTTCAACTACAGCCGCAGAGCATTCATCACATGAAGTCTCAATACCCAGAATCTTCATCGTCTTTTCCTGCTACCAAGGGATAGAGGTCCCCTATTGTCACACCTGCATCAAGCATATCGGGAAACAGCTCGAGGAAGTACTCTGCAACCGTATCGATCCAGATCTCCCCTGAGACAACAGCAGGCTTTCTGGCATGAGAAGACTGCTGCTTCTGTTCCGTTCGCTGATATTCTTTTGAGATGATTTTCAGGTTGTCCAGAATGTGCTCCTTTCGTGCAGTTGGTACCTGAGGCTATTCATGATCATGCAGAGGGTACTTGCATTTTTTCCACTTATTTACTACTGTATTTTCCGAATATAATCAAGCCAAAATAGCTCAGCGGTAGAGCAACGCACTCGTAATGCGTAGGTCGTGGGTTCAATTCCCACTTTTGGCTTATACTTCATGGTTTCATTACATTCAATACCGTATCATCTACAATGAACAGGTAAAAATGTCAAAGAGGTTACTAACAGCTTATTTAGCGAAGCCCTATGCATTTCATTTGCAGCGGAACTCGGCAGATCTTGTTCGAAATACAAATACAGAAGT
>SKXS01000187.1 GCA_007128345.1 Spirochaetia bacterium | reverse complement strand
CCCACCAGCTGTTTCCCGTTCCTGAAAAGTACCAGATTCCCGCTGTCATCAGCACCTCGCTTTGCAGAAGTATAGCACAGGATAGGCAATTGTTCTTGCGCATGTGCGTTTCATGGAGTAGCATGCAGAAATCAGGAGGAATCATGGGACACAGGACGGTACGGTCAGGATACCAGGAACTTGCCAAGCGGCTCAATCGCTTTCCCCAGGGTGCGCCGCCTTCGGAGTACCTGCTGAAGATTCTCAGTGTGCTTATGCGGGAACAGGAGGCAAGCATCCTCTCGCTGATGCCGGTCAAGCCCTTCACCGCTGCCGATGCAGCCCGGGCCCTCCGTAAACCGATTGATGATACCGCAAAACGTCTTGATGAGCTGGCTGAGCGAGCCCTGCTTGTTGATGTCCTGAATCCGGACGGTGAAATGGTCTACATGCTGCCTCCCCCTATGGCAGGATTTTTCGAGTTCTCCCTGATGCGCGTACGTAATGACCTGGACCAGAAAGTACTGTCTGAACTGTTCTACCAGTACCTCAATGTGGAAGAGGAGTTTATCAGGGACCTGTTTGTTGCCGGGGAAACAAAAATGGCACGGGTTCTCGTAAACGAGCAGGCAGTTCCCCAGCTCGAAGAGCTGTACATCCTGGATTATGAACGTTCCAGCCATCTCATACAGAACGCTTCAGCCCACGCAGTCGGCATGTGCTACTGCAGGCACAAGATGGAACATCTGGGCAAGGCCTGTGCTGCTCCCATGGACATCTGCCTGACGCTGGGCAACGTCGCCGCCTCACTGGTGCGCCACGGTCACGCCCGTGAGATCGATGAGAAAGAAGCCATGTCCCTCATCGATACTGCATATACGCACAATCTGGTGCAGATCGCAGAGAACCAGCAGGAGCAGATCCCCTTTATCTGCAACTGCTGCGGGTGCTGCTGCGAGGCGCTGTTAGCAGTGAAGCGCTTTGGCACCCTGCACGCCATCAGCACCACGAACTTCCTTCCTGTAATCTCAGAAGCATCCTGTACTGCCTGCGGCGCCTGTGTGTCTGTATGCCCGGTGGATGCCATTATGCAGAAAGGCGGAACTGTCTCCATTGATACTGAAGCCTGTCTTGGCTGCGGGATCTGCGTGCATGCCTGCACGAACGGCAGTCTTGAGCTTACCAGGCGCGAGAAACGGGTGATCACCCCCGTAAACTCAGTCCACCGTGTGGCGCTTATGGCCATAGAACGGGGAAAGCTGCAGCATCTGATTTTTGACAACCAGGCCCTGCTGAGCCATCGGGCAATGGCTGCGCTATTCGGAGCGATACTGAAGCTCCCTCCAGCCAGGCAGCTCCTCGCCAGCAACCAGGTACAATCGAAGTATCTCGTATCCCTTATAAAATCCTACGGGAATCGGCAGCCGTCTTAGCCGAACTGGCCCCCTACATACTCCTCGGTCTTCTCTTCCCGGGGATGGGTGAATATCTGCTTCGTCCGGCCGAACTCAATGAGGCTGCCCAGATAGAAGAACGCGGTGTAGTCTGAAATCCTCATAGCCTGGTGCATGTTGTGGGTCACCATGATGATGGTTACCTCCTCCTTGAGCATGGTGATGAGCTCTTCGATGCTTGCTGTGCCTTTCGGGTCAAGGGAACTGGTCGGCTCATCCATGAGGATCACCTCCGGCTCCACCGCAAGCGCCCTGGCAATGCAGAGACGCTGCTGCTGGCCGCCCGACAAGCTGAACGCATGAGATTTCAGACGGTCTTTCACCTCGTTCCACAGCGCTGCATGGGTCAGGGAGTATTCAACTGCCTCATCCAGGATGCTTCGTTTACGTATGCCCGCCAACCGCAGTCCTGAGGATACATTGTCGTAGATCGACATGGTGGGAAACGGGTTCGGTTTCTGGAAGACCATCCCGATCTTCCTGCGCACGAGGATTGGATCCTGACCCGGGGCGTAAATATCCTTTCCGTCAAGGAGCGCCTTTCCGGTGACCCGTGCTCCCTTCGTCAGGTCGTGCATACGGTTGAGCGAACGCAGAAAGGTGGTCTTCCCGCAGCCTGATGGGCCGATGAGGGCGGTCACCCGATCAGCATAGACCGGCATATCTACGCGATCTACACCCCTTACCTCCTGATAGTACACAGAGAGATTCTGGGTCTCCATCCTGAGGATGCGGTCAGCGGCAGAAGCTGATTCCTCTCCGGCAGAATCGTCTTCCTTTCTTTCCAGGTGCAGCACCTGTTCCTTGGGGTCTTCGGCATATACTTCAGTCTGTGCATAGTGCATAGTCATACCTCTTTGTTTGATTCGGGTTTTTTACTTCTATCTGATTTTATATGCAGTCCGGCACTCTCCCTTGACAGGAGCCTGGCAGCTGCAAATGATGCGAGCACAATAATCATCAGCACGATCCCCGCAGCCCATCCCATGGAGTGCCACTGCCTGTAGGGGCTGATCGCCAGGCTGTAGAGGCGCTGCGGGAGGGTGTCCATGGGCTTGAGTATGTTGGTGTTCATGTAGTTGTTCCCGAATGAGGTGAACAGCAGAGGCGCAGCCTCGCCTGCAGCCCTGGCGAAGGCAATAAGCACCCCGGTAACTACCCCCCGTTTCGCAGCGGGAAGCACCATGGAGAGCGTCACCCGCCATCGGGGCAGCCCCAATGCGAGGCCTGCTTCACGGATGGACCACGGCGTGATATTGAGGACCCCCTCCACAGCCCGGGCTATGATGGGAAGCATGACCAGGGCCAGGGCAAACGAACCTGCCAATGCTGAAAACCTTCCCATGGGCTTCACGACCAGTGAGAATGCGAGCATTCCCATAAGCACCGCAGGCATGCCGTTGAGGGTGCTGGTAAGGACCCTGAGGATCGGGTTGACCGGATGGTCAGGGAACTCGGAAAGCAGGATTCCCGTCCCGATTCCGACCGGGGCCGCCATGCATACTGCCAGGCTGTCAATGATGAGGGTGCCGACTATGGAATGGGCGAGCCCGGTCGGTCTTCCCTGCATGGCCCGTGCGGGGGATCCGAGCTCTTCTGTGAAGAAGTCCCAGCTCAGCGCACCTATCCCGTTGATACCCACATAGGCAATGATGACGCACAAGGGAATCACCACCAGTGCGGTCATGGATGCGAGCAGGGAGACCACAATCCTGTCGCGCAGGTATCGCGTCTTAAGCGTCACAGCATCCTCCCCCCCACGCTCAGCCGCTTCTGGATGGAGGCCGCAGCGAGGTTCACAATGAATGCGATAATGAAAAGATACAAACCCACCGCCATGAGGCTCGCATAATGCATCTGTTCTACAGCTTCCCTGAATTCGTTCACAATTACTGCCGGCATGGTAGTTGCCGGCTGAAAGAGCCTGAAGGGCAGGTTATTTGCATTTCCGATAAGCATGGCCACCGCCATGGTCTCCCCGACAGCCCGGGCAAGGGAGAGAACGGCTCCGGCAGCTATGCCTCCCCTTGCATAGGGAAGCACCGCAAGACGTATCACCTCCCAGCGGGTGGCTCCCAGTGCCCACGCCGCTTCACGCTGGTCCTTTGGGACCAGGTGTATCGCGTCACGGGTGAGCGCGGTTATGTAGGGAATGATCATGAATGAGAGGACAATCACCGCAGTAGTCAGGTTATAGCTGACAGGATTCCCCAGCGCAGGCAGCAGCCGGGGCGCATGATCTGCAGCCCAGAAGGAGAGAGGCAGATAGATGCGGTCCCGCATGAACGGGGCAAAGACGAAGATGCCCCAGATGCCTATGACCACACTCGGTATTGCCGCCAGGAGATCGATGAGGGTATCTATGATACGTGCAAGCCACGATGGTGCATACTCAGCTGAGATTACGGCGGCAGAGACAGCGGGAATGAAGGCAATGAGCAGGGACGAAAAGCTGGTGATCAGGGTCCCCGTTATAAAAGGCCTGGCCCCGTGCACGCCTCCTACGGGATCCCAGGTGCTCCCCATGAGAAAACCGAAGAACCCATGCCGGCGAATGGAGGGAGATCCTTCCCTCCATAGTACCCATGCCATAGCAATCGCAAGAAAGATGATTGATGCGCCCAGCATGAGCAGGATTGTCGAAAATATGAAATCTCCCCAACTTCGGTAGATCGGGGAAACTCTCCTTCGGGAATACCCGCGCGTTCCCTTATTCATGGGCGCTCCTTGTGTGCATCAGCATGCCCGGGGGAAGTAATCCCCCGGACACCTCTATGTGTTACATCGAATCAATAACAGAAGATCCGATGATCTCTCCCTTCCAGGTGAGGGACCTCAGCATTGCGGCAGCCCGCGAGACCGCTGCATCCGGAAGCGGAGCAAAATCAAGGGGCTCGCTCAGCTTCTGTCCGTCGGTGATGCACCAGTAGAGGAATCGGATGAGCTCTTCAGCTTCGCTTCTCGTGCTGATAGCCCGGTTCTGGTCAAGGTGCTCATAGATCATGATCCAGGCAAAACTTGATACCGGGAACCCATTCGGTGACTCAGTATCGGTAATAGATACCCGCGTGTCTTCAGGCAGGTTCATGTCCGCTGCTGCGGTAGTTGAAGCAAGATCAGGAAGGATGGCATTCCCCGAAGCATTGATGACCGCCCCGTAGGGTATGTCATTGAGGGTTGCGTAGACCAGGCTCAGGTATCCCAGGGATCCCGGGCTGCTCATAATCACTCCTGCAACACCTTCATTCCCGTTTGCCCCGATCCCTATCGGCCAGTTGACGCTGGTGCCGAACCCTATGCGGCCTCTCCATTCAGCGGAAATCTTGGACAGGTAATCAGTCCATACATTTGTAGTTCCCGAACCGTCCGATCGGTGCGCTATTTGCACAGGGAGATTGGGAAACGTGATCCCGGGGTTGACTGCCTTAAGGCGGGGATCGTTCCAGTTGGTAATCCTTCCAAGGAACATGTCAGCCAACAGCTCGCCGGTAAAGGTAATGCCGCTGGGAACTCCGGGAACATGGTACGCGGGGGCAACGCTCCCCAGAGTAATCACCATAGTGTATGCGGTCCCGCCGGTCCTCGTCTGTATCTCAACAATGTCAGCATCAGAGAGGTAGGCTTCAGTTGCACCGAACATAATGGTCTGCTCCTTGAACTGCCGGATGCCGCCCCCGGAGCCGATGGACTGGTAGTTCACCGTCACCCTGCCTCCCGTAACCTCACGGTACTCGTCAGCCATGGTTGTTATCAGGGGAGCGGGAAAGGATGCACCGGCACCGGTGAGCTCAACGGACAGGACTGACTCACCAGTCCGTCTCCCTGCGGCTGCCGGAGAGAGCATCACTGCAAACATAATCAGCAAAATAAAACCACATCGTTTCATTCTTATCCTCCTTAAGCTTACTGTTGTCCTATGTATACTCCCGTTTCGTTACGGATGTATGAGCCGTTGGTGAAATTTAGGTTAATTGGCAGCGGAGTCTATCATTGCAAATGATGCATAAAAGTCTCTGAGAGAACTTGACATACTAGGAGAACTGCGGTACAAATGTTTCTATATATAGAAACAAAGGAGTATGTATGGCACGATCAATGCAAATTCTACTGGAGCCAAGTGAATTTCCCAAACAATGGTACAATCTGAATGCAGACCTCCCCAGCCCTCTGCAACCGCCGCTGGGACCCGACGGCAATCCGGTTTCCCCTGAGATGCTTACCCCGATCTTTCCCATGAGCCTGATCGAGCAGGAGGTAAGTAAAGAGCGGTGGATAGACATCCCTGAAGGTATCCTGGATATCCTGGCTACATACAGGCCCTCTCCGCTTCATAGGGCGTTTGCTTTGGAGGAGTACCTCGGAACGCCGGCAAAAATCTACTACAAAAATGAGAGTGTTTCCCCTCCAGGAAGCCATAAACCGAATACCGCCATTGCCCAGGCCTGGTACAATAAGCAGGCTGGGGTGAAGAAGCTCACCACTGAAACCGGTGCGGGACAGTGGGGCAGCGCCCTGGCATTTGCCTGTGCCCATGTAGGACTTGAGTGCAAGGTGTATATGGTACGCATCAGCTACGACCAGAAACCCTTCAGGAAAGTCATGATGCAGACATGGGGAGCTGAGTGCGTCGCCAGCCCCAGCATGGAAACGAAGACGGGCCGTGATGTGCTCGAGCGGTATCCCGACACTCCAGGGAGCCTCGGCATTGCCATCAGCGAAGCTGTGGAAACTGCTGTAGCCGATACAACGGGCAGCACCAAGTATTCTCTGGGAAGCGTGCTGAACCATGTAATGATGCACCAGACGATCATCGGGCTGGAGACAAAAAAGCAGCTCAAGAAAGCGGGAGAACGCATGCCTGATGTGATCATCGGCTGTGCAGGCGGAGGAAGCAATTTTGCGGGACTGGCGTTCCCCTTCGTCTATGACAAAATCCATGGAGCTTCCATAGACATCATTCCTGTTGAACCCGCATCATGCCCGACCATGACCAAAGGTCCCTATTCCTATGATCTCGGGGACTTTTCAGGGATGACCCCCCTGCTTCCTATGCATACCCTGGGCCATACCTTCGTTCCGCCTCCCATACATGCAGGCGGACTGCGCTACCATGGCATAGCCCCCCTGATTTCCCAGGCAATCGTAGAGGGTTTGGTGAATCCCCGGTCAATTCATCAATTGGAATGCTACAGCGCAGCCGTAACCTTTGCGAGAACTGAGGGCATCATCGTTGCCCCGGAGACAAGCCACGCGGTAGCTGCCGCTATCCAGGAGGCTAACAAGGCAAAAGAAGCGGGAAAGGAGACCGTCATCGTTTTTAACTTAAGCGGTCATGGACTTATGGACCTGAAGGGCTATGAAGCATACTTCGGCGGCGAACTTGCAGACTACGAACTGCCCCAGAGTGAGATTGACGCAACCCTGCAGACGCTGGAGGGATATCCGAAACCTGAGGTGAGAAGAACAGGTAAATGGTAGGAGACAGCTGAAAACTACTTGATTAGCAGCACATAACGCAGGAGCTAGGGGCAGCATACCGATAATTTCACTGATTCTGATTCGATTCAGGCTGGAAAGCGGAGAATGAAAGTTGCCCCTTCTCCTTCTCTGCTCACTACATCAACGCTTCCCTGGTGCTGAAGCATGATGTGCTTGACAATGGAGAGCCCGAGCCCGGTTCCCCCTTTTTCTCTGCTGCGCGCCTTCTCAACTCGATAGAACCGCTCGAATATCCGGTTCAAGTCCTTTTTGGGGATGCCGTATCCCTGGTCGCTCACCGATATTGCAGTCCCATGCTCATCACTGGTGCAGGCTATCGTTATGGGGCTCGTGCTGTCGCTGTACTTCATGGCGTTGTCGATGAGGTTGATGAACGCCTGCTCAATCAGGTGGGTATTGCCTTTGACCGCAAGGGCTGGATCGCAGGTTACGCGGATATCACGATCCAGCTGCTGGCTCTTCTCCCTGCATATAAGTAAAGAATCATGAATAACAGGCTCAACAAGCACGCGGGAGTTGAAGTGCTCCCTGGACTGTTTCTGCTCCAGTTCAGACAGGATGAGCAGATCATCAATGATTGACTGGAGCCGTTCAGTCTGCCGATTGATAATCTTTACAAACCTCCGGGCAAGATGTGAGTTATCCAGTGCCCCGTCAAGCAAGGTTTCTGAGAACCCCTGGATGGAGGTAATGGGTGTCTTAAGTTCATGGGACACATTGGCCACAAAGTCCTTCCGGATCCGCTCAAGGTGCATGAGGGCGGTAATGTCATTGAACACCAGCATTACCTGGGTATTCTCTGCTGCAGCACGAACAGTGGTTACGTTCACATGGTAGGACGAGTTCCGCACGGTAATAGTTGCACTCCTCCTGCCGCTGTCCTGCATGGTTTCACTGATGAGGTCATGGAGAGTAGCGTGCTTCACCACGGCAGTGAGAGGCAGGCCGGCAAGCTGACCGCCGGGAGGGGTAAAGTACTGATTAGCTGACGGATTAGCCTCAATGATGGTCATCTGCTCATCTATGACTATAACCGCTTCGCTCATGCTGTCCAGCACCGCCTGCAGCTCATCACGCTGGTGGCTGATAGAAACAAGCTGGTCTTTGAGTTCATTCGCCATGGACTGAAGCGAATTCGCTACAATCTGTACTTCTCGTATGGATGAATGCGGAGTGATTCGTTCAGAGAAATCGAGCTTGGCCAGCCGGGCTGACTGCTTAGCCAGCACTGCCATCGGCCGCTCGATATAGGATATAAGCAGAAAGGTGATTCCCAGGGCAACAGCTAAGAATACGATTCCGCCGATGCTGAAGGCAATGTATACATCCCTAAGCGATTCCTTAAGCTCAGCAGCCGGCAGCGATGTCCTGAGCACCATGGATCCGGCTGATAACGTTACGGGAACCGCATAGTAGATCATATCGTACCCGAGGGTTTCGCTGAACCGCATAGAGACATGAGGCTCGCCCCGAAGTGCCTGTGCAATCTCTTCACGGTCAGCGTGGTTTCCCATAGCTGCCGGATTCAAGAGGGAATCGCTGATCACCATCCCCTGGTCATTGATTACGGTAATTCTGTAGGATGTATCCCCGGCAAGAGATGCTGCTGTTTCCTTCAGGGATTCGGAATCTGATGATGCAAGCACATTACGGATTAAGAGAGTTGTTTCATGGAGCGCATCAATCTTCTGATTATACAGATGTTTCCGCACCGAATTGAACGTGATACCGCCAAGGACCAGTATCGAGATGAGGACATACAGGAAGATCCACGGGTAGAGGATGCTGCGCAGACGGCCTGGGATAACTACCCGACGCTTCATCAATCATCCCTCCCGTCGATCATGCGGTAGCCTATTCCCCTGACTGTCTCTATGAATGCACCCTTGTCCTGAAGCTTTCTCCGCAATGCGAGAATCTGCACATCAACAGAGCGTTCGGTGACTGGATAATCTGATCCTTTGACCGCCTCGATAATCTGGCCCCGTGAAAAGACCCATCCGGGATTACTGAGGAGGAACTCCAGGATGGCAAATTCTGTAGCACTGAGATCAAGGAGGGTCCCGTCGAACGAAGCGCTGTGGCGCTTTGTATCAAGCTCAATCCCATGAAGGGAGATGACCGCTTCATCCTTGACAGCTTGCTGATGCTTCTTCCTCCGCCTGAGCACAGCCCTGATGCGGGCGATGAGCACCCGTGGGGAAAACGGCTTGGTTATGTAATCATCTGCTCCCATCTCCAGGCCGATAATTATATCTGCATCATCATTCTTCGCAGTTGCCATAAGAATGGGAATATCATATCCGGACAGGGTCCTGCACACATCAAGCCCATCGATTCCCGGAAGCATCAGATCAAGTACTATCAGATCAGGTTTCTCAGCCTGTGCTTTCTCTACCGCCTCTTCACCCGTAGCAGCCGAAAGTACATGGTACCCCTCCTTCATCAAGTTGTACTCGATCAGTTCCCTGATATCAGCTTCATCATCAACCACCAGAATCTTCTCTCGCGCCATTGTAGTAACCTCCGTTACTGAAGCGACCAGCGAACTCCTCCTGTATGCATTCACATACGATTGAAGCACTGTATTCAGGATGATCCATTCATACCACGTTTCACCAGGACAGGAGAATACCGTTGTACTGTCCATACCACTGCAGACGTGTTATATCTGTGTTACTTCTTCATGAATTTTTTGTTAAAACACACGGATGCCAGCAGATATTTTTATCTGAACACATTTTTTACTACGATTCAGAATGTTTGGTGTATACTTTCCTTATCAGGAGATGCACATGAGCGAAATAACACTGAAAGAAATCAGCCTGGAAAACCTGCGGGATGTGAGCAAACTGACCGAAACATTGACCCTTGATCAGCAGCAGTGCGTAGCACCAAACGCCTTCTCCATAGCTGAAGGCCTGCTCACCGGTGCTGATGCCTGGTTCAAAGCAGTGTGTCTGGGAGAGACGCCCATCGGTTTCGTCATGGTGCATACAGGCACTGATGACTGGGATCCTGATGAGTATCCCGGCGTATATCTTTGGCGCTTCATGATAGCCGGGCCTTACCAGCACAAGGGGTACGGCACTCAGGTGCTTGACATGCTTGTCAGCAAGTTCCGGGAAGAGGAACGTAAGGTCATGTACACATCCTGCGTGATGGGTTCAAGCAGTCCCTATGATTTCTACATCTCCTATGGATTCACGGATACGCTCGAGCAGGAAGAAGGAGAGCAGGTGCTGAAGCTGATTCTGCAATGAGCGGATATGCCGTAAAGATCAAACGCTTTGTTCAAGCAGCTTTTTCCAACTCCAGTCCATGAAAAGCAGTAAGATTTTTTATCCATGCTATTGTATATCTGCCAATGGTATAGTATAGTTTTCTTGCAGTTCCGTAGGGACGCTGCGTACTTTACACACAGGAGGAAAGACATGAGCGAGCCTAGCAGGCCGGCTTCTGAAGACCCGTTGTTATGCGACCCATGCTCAGGTAGTTTCCCAGGCTTGCGTCTGGAAGAAAAGCAAAACACAATGCAGTCATTTCCTTCTGTGCCGAATCCCTCACTGACAATCTGACGAGGATTGGGCTCACCCGCGGGCAGCAGAGAAGGAACTGACTGTCCCTGTACGAGGAGGTGAGCTATGATCCGACCAAATTTCACACGAAGAATACAAAACGCTCTCAAGAACAAGGACACCAAAGTACTGAAATCTCTTTGTGAAACCCTGCATCCCGCATCCATGGCGGGGCTTCTGATCGATTTCGAGTATGATGATATCTGGAGCATCATCCGCGGTGTATCCCCCGAACGACGTGCTGAAATATTTTCCCACCTTGAAGGTTCGGTCCAGGCTGAGGTAGCTAAGCATATTCCCAGACGGGAGCTTGCCACCCTGGTCACCTACATGTCCCATGACGACCGGGTCGACCTGATCAAGCGGCTGCCCGAGGAGATTGAGGCAAACCTTATGATGTCCCTCTCGGAAGACGAGCGGGAGGACATCCAGGCGCTTGCGTCCTACGAAGAGGGAACCGCCGGATCGGTCATGACCTCAGAGTACCTGACCCTTATGCCTGAATTAACCGCCCAGGAAGCCATTGACTTCATCAGGAGCGAAGGATCAGATAAAGAGACCATCTACAATGCGTATGTAGTGGATGAAAACCACAAGCTCATCGGGTTTGTCACCCTAAGAGATCTAATTCTCGCAAAACCCGATAAACCCATCCGGGAATTTATGTCCACCGACCTTATTTACGCGTATGCCTCGGATGATCAGGAGACTGTTGCACGCATCATAGCAAAGTATGACCGGATATCCATCCCCATCATAGATAATCACGACATCCTGCTCGGTATCGTCACCCACGACGATGCTCTGGATGTTATCGAGAGTGAGTACACTGAAGATATTGAAAAGTTCATGGCAATTTCAGGAAAGCATGAAGGTGACGGTTACCTGAATACGCCTGTCTATACCCATTTCCGCAATAGGATTTACTGGGTGGTGATCCTCGCATTCATGGGCATCATGTCGGGAGTGGTGCTGCACCATTTTGAGGAGACCCTTTCGTCCCTCATGATCCTGGCACTCTACCTCCCCATGCTCATGGATACAGGCGGCAACACGGGAAGCCAGGCCGCAACGGTGGTTATACGGTCGCTTGCTCTTGGGGACATACACACCAAGGACATGCTGAGGGTCATCTGGAAGGAGCTGCGGATAGCCCTTATGACCTGCCTGATCCTGGGGATCCTTGCTTTCGCCAGGGTGATGTTTCTCTCCAGAAGCGCCCACATCCCTGCAGGGTTCGAGCTTATAACCATTGCCTGGGTCATAGCTGTCGCACTGAGCTTCCAGGTGATATCAGCGACGCTCATTGGAGCGATGCTTCCCCTGGTGGTCTCGAAGGCAAAGCTCGATCCGGCTGTCGTGGCCAGTCCCGCGATTACAACCCTGGTTGACATCACCGGGCTGCTGATCTACTTCGGAACTGCCACAACCCTGCTGGCAATATGACCTCCGTCCCTCTGTGTGTCAGGGAGTATTGAAGATGAGAAGAAGCAACGAACGCATGCCCAGGGCTGTTAAGGGCCGGGGATCTCCGCCGCCTCGATATTCCCATGCTGTCTGGAAGTTCATGGTCACAATAGGAGGCGCATACCTGCGGTTAGCTGAGGGTGTACGCTCGGTGTCTTTAACCAATCCTGAGGTGCTGCAGGAGGGCTACCGGGCATTTCACCAGGGGGAGAAACGGCTCATCCTTGCATTCCGTCACACAGCCAAGGAAGATGCCCATGTGCTCACCTACGCCCTCAATGTGCTGCTGCCCAGGCTTTCTCGGAAATCTGGTATTGCATTTCCTTATCATCCTCATGTGCGGTTTCTCTATGGGAAGGATGTGCTCACCTGGGCGGGGAATGCTGCCGCGTGGCTCATCCCCCGCATAGGGGGCATCCCTGTCCGCAACCGGGGTGCAAACCGCGAAGGGCTTTCCATTATACGCAGCGACGCTGTCTCCGGGCCTTATCCTATAGCTCTGGCGCCCGAAGGCCAGGTGACATATCATATGTACCGCAGCGCCCCTGGTACCGGCGGTACTGCTTCAATTGCCCTCTGGGCACTTGAGAGCGGAAAGCCGGTAGAAATCATCCCGTTAGCTCTCGGATACCGATGGGGCAGCGATCCTGAAGCATTCATACGCAGGATGCTGTTGCGATGGGAAAGCGAAACAGGACGCACCGTGTCAGGGACGCATCTCCATGAGCAGCTGATTGAAGCTACTGACGGGACACTAGACCTGCTTGAGGAGTTCTACGGAATTGCAAAAGAATCTTCCCTTGAGTACCGCATTGCAGCAGTCTGTGAACGGGCGCTCGCCTCAGGTGAGGCTTCTGCTGGAATCGTCGCTTCCGGCACCATCCTGGACCGGCTCTTCCGACTGCGATACACCGGGGTAGACCGTATGTTCCCCGACGATTTTGAACCGCAGAAACTTCCCCGCATCACTAGATCCCTGAAGGATTTCCGTGCGCAGGAAGCTGCGGCATTCATGCGGCATGCCCAGATCGTTGATATCCTGGAGTACCTTGACCCCAGTTATATCGACCCTCCCTTCAGCGCCGGCAGGGGGTGCGAGTATGTACTCAATCTCCTCGACATTGTGAACAGAATGCAGGGAGGGAACATCAACACACGATTTTCGCCAAAGGGGAAAACAGCAATGGTCCTTGCCGGGCCACCACTTGATGCAGGGTCACTGCTGTCAGGCGGAAGAGGAAACCGGGAAAACCGGAACCTGCTCAATAAGGCTGTAGAGAACAGCCTGAATCGGGCTTCTCAGGATCTGGAATCCATCTGGGAACACAGCACACTATCTTAGGAGCGTAAATCTTGACAGCCTGTATGTCTGCATACATCATGGAAGCATCAGAAAGAAGGAGGCAATATGCATAACCAGCTTGATCATATACGCGAGGTGCTGCTCATGGGACCGGGTCCGTCCTGCGTGCATCCCCGGGTGTATCAGGCATTGTCCCGGCCGACCCTTGGTCATCTCGACCCCAGTTTCATATCCATTATGGACGAGCTGAAAGAGCACCTCCGCTCACTTATGCAGACTGACAACACAGTGACCCTTCCGCTTTCAGGCACAGGATCTGCTGGCATGGAGGCATGCTTCGTCAACCTGATAGAACCAGGTGACCGGGTCCTTATCCTGGTAAACGGAGTATTCAGTATGCGGATGGTCGAGGTTGCTTCTCGCCTAGGTGCTCTCGTTGATACCCTGGAGTTTTCCTGGGGAACCCCCGTTGATCCTGCTGCTGTAGAGAAACAGCTGGATGCCCATAGCTATGAGCTGGTCGCTATGGTGCATGCTGAAACCTCCACAGGCGTGTGCAATCCCGTAGGTGAGGTGAGCCCCCTGGTACGATCTACGGACGCGCTCTTCCTGGTTGACGCGGTTACCTCTCTTGGAGGTATGGAGGTCGCCGCTGACGCATGGGGAATTGACGCACTCTACAGCGGTACCCAGAAATGCCTCTCCTGCCCCCCGGGCCTGTCACCTGTCACATTATCTGATCGTGCATTTACCAAGGCAAAGAACAGGAAACAGAAGGTGCCGAACTGGTACCTGGACATTACCCTTATTACGGGATACTGGGAAGGCAGCAAGCGCGCATACCACCATACCGCCCCGATCAACATGATCTACGGGCTCTATGAGTCGCTGAAGCTCTTCTTTGAGGAAGGCAGAGATGCTGTGTTTGCCCGGCACCGGGAGATGCATGAACTGCTTGCCTCAGGCCTCAGCCAGCTGGGGCTTACCATGTTTGTTGAAGAGCCGTACCGCCTGCCTATGCTCAATGCAGTGACCATCCCTGAATCAGTTGAGGACGAAGCTGCAGTGAGGAAGCGGCTTCTGGAAGAATTCTGCATTGAGATAGGCGCAGGTCTTGGTCCCTTGACAGGTAAGATCTGGCGCATCGGGCTTATGGGACATACTGCCAGGGAAGATGCTGTGAAGCGCCTTCTGGATGCCTTCGATCAGGTCCTCTCAGACTGATCATCCATGCGCTTCAGCATATAACCTGCCCACCGTACTGAGCCCTGATACTCTTTTTTCTGCACTTAAAGCGGATTATTCCCCAAACGCCTGGGCTACTGTTTCCAGGGAAGCTATAATCTCGATGTGCTGCGGGCACAACGGTTCACACCTGCCGCATGCTGTGCATTTGGATGCATGTCCGTCGGTGAATATCATGTTGTAGCGCTTTCTCGTACGTTCCATCGCATTGAACATAGTCGCATCATTATAGAAGTGGAACGCCTCAGGAATGCGTACACCGAATGGGCAGGGCATGCAGTAGCCGCATCCGGTACAGGGGATCTGAATCAGCTTCTCATACTCCGATTTCACCGCTTCAATCACCTGCAGTTCGGTCGGTGTAAGACTCTCAGCCTCAGCAGCATCTGCAGTGGCCAAGTTCTCCTCCAGCTGTTCCTCGGTACTCATACCGCTGAGCACCACGGTGATACGTGGATCGTTCCACACCCACTTGAGTGCCCACTCAGCGGGAGACCGGCTGGCAGGATATGCATCCCAATGCCGTTGGATACTTTCAGGGATCTGCATGGTCAGCATACCGCCGCGGAGGGGTTCCATGACCACCACTCCGATACCCCGGTCATGTGCATCGGAGAGTCCTTTGGTTCCTGCCTGCATGTCTGTATCAAGGTAGTTGTACTGAATCTGGCAGATATCCCAAGGATATGCATCAATGATTTCCGTGAAAACGTCATTGGTGTCATGGAACGAGAAACCGATATACTTCGCTTTCCCCTGGGTTTTTACTGAATCAAGAAAATCGAGCAGGCCCATGTCCAGCAGCTTATTCCACAGCTTCCTGTCCAGGCTATGGACCAAATATCCGTCAACCCACGGTGTGTTGAGCTTTTCCAGCTGCTTCTCCAGCAATTCATCCATATGTTCCCGACTCTCCACAATCCAGGATGGGAGCTTTGTAGTCAGGAACACACGTTCCCGGTAGCCGTCAGCAAGCACATCCGCGAGAATCAGCTCACTCTTCTGTCCATGGTATGTCCAGGCAGTGTCGATATAGTTAACACCTTGGTCAATAGCAGCACGGATCATCTGTTTTGATCTGGGTACATCTACATCGCTGTCATCGCTGCTGTTGCGCGGCAGCCGCATGCACCCGAACCCAAGGATTGAGATGTCCTGGTCTATTCCTGGAAACTGTCGGTACTTCACTGGTAAACTCCTTATCACAAGTTGTGCGGTTGCCAGCATACCATATATTGCATCTTTATTACACAGCTTTACGCCCAGGAGTGCCATTCTCCGTAGGGGACAATAAAATGAGAAGCCTGCAGTGAGATCGTTTTCTCCCTGCAGGCTTGCATACCGTACTGCTACAGATTTTTGAAGACGCCGAAATACTGATCTTTAAGAGCTTGGTTCGCTTCAGCTCCGCCCATGACGAGCGAACTGGTCCATATCTTTGGCTCTACTCCCATATCCAGAAGTTTTTCAACTATCAGCCCCTCCAGGCACTGGAACAGCGCACTGTGTATGATTGTGCTGATGGGGGACACCTTCAAGTCTAATCCATCCAGCTGCAGGATAGCATCCTCGGGCGGGACAAGGCTGTCTATGACGATATCGGCAACTTCAGCAAGATTTTTTCTGCTTTCATGACGCACCGGATGATCGGCATCAACTGTTTTGGAGAATGCAGGTGATGTGACAGCAATAACAGTAACATCCTTGGATTTCGCCGTAAGGGCCGCCTCAACCGTTACGGTATTCACCCCATAGGGAGACCCGATAATAAGCACATCACCGGCTTTCACCCTGCGGTAATCCAGCACTGCGGCAGCATATCCCTTGACCCCTTCAAGGCCGAAGATCGCCTTCATAGCCCCGTGTCCAAGAGATATCCCTGGATCAAGAATAGGGTTCACGCAGGCAAGCCCACCCTTTCTGCAGAGCGTCTCCTGGGTGAGTATGGACGAGTGCCCGCCGGTTCCCCAGACATGACATACGCTCCCTTTTTCTTCATCCCGAATACACTCTGCAACTACCTGCGCCGCTTCATGAAGCGCATCACGCTGTGTCTCTGCAACCTTTCCAAGAAGGTCTCTGACATACCCGAAAAAATATTCGATAATATCTGTTTTACCCATTGCTGTTTCTTCCTTTACAAATGTTTAATCCGGCTGTAGTACGCGTCGGCGTACTGCTGGTTCTCCTCATCTCCATTGGGTACATTTGCACTTGTCCATACCGGCGGCTTGATACCCTCTTCACACATGAGCGCAACCGCTGCTATGACGAGTTCGTTGACGACAAATACATTCAGCAGGGTTGATACAGGTCCGACCGTCTGCTTCATACCTTCAAAGGAGAGGACAGCATCACCGAAGGGCATACGGCTGTCTATGTGCACGTCCACCTCGCCAAGCTCATGGAGGTTCTTCTTTGACGGATGTCTGGCCGGATGATTATCAGGAATCTGTTCGGAAAACTCACGGGAGCTAATTCCTATCACTTTGGCTCCACGCTGTTTCCCTTGTATGGCCGCATCAATGGTAGCGCAGTTCATGCCGTAGGCGTTTACGACTATAAGCACATTTCCCTCACCAACACCATAATACTCAAGAACAGGTATCATGTATCCGGGAATCCGCTCCATTTTCATGCTCCGCAGCGCACCCTGGGACAGCGCATTGCCTTGTTCCAGGATCGGACTGATAGGAACCAGTCCCCCGGCCCGGCAGAACATCTCCTCTGCGGCTATGGATGAGTGCCCCCCAGGTCCAACTACATAGATCAGCTTATCGTCTCGTACCGCCTGCACAAGCAGACGTGCGGCAGTTTCCAGTGCATGGATATTATTGGCAATAACCGCTTCAAAGAGTTCTCCCACCTTGCTTCGGTATGCTCCCAGATATGCTCGTATGTCCATGATTCTCTCCTGCTACAACAGATGCTTAATCCGGAATCCGTACTTTTCTTCGTACTTCCGGTTCGACTCGTCCCCACCAGGAATATTTGCACTCATCCATAAGGGAGGATCATAGCCCTTCTCTACCAGTTGCCGTACAGTCTCCACTACCACCAAATTAATAGTAAAACAGTTAGCCAGAGTTGATGTGGGACCTACCTTCTGCTCGACTCCCTCAAAATCTACTACTGCATCCCCGTAGGGCATGTGGCAGTCAACAAACACATCCACCAGTTCGTAGAGGTTCTTGTTGCTTGGGTGCCTGGCAGGATGCCCTTCCGGAACATTTTTTCCAAAGGTGGTCGAACCTATCCCAATGGAAGGCACGGAACGTTTCTTCGCTTCAAGCGCGGCATCAATGGTCATGGAGTTGATGCCGTAGGCATTTACAATAATGATAACCCCGTCGGAAATCCGGTATGCATCAAAAACAGCTTTGGTATATCCGTGCAGGCGTTCAATATGATTTGACCGCTTGGCTCCGTACTGTACCGCAGTACCTGGATCAAGAATTGCATTGATCGGAACTAAGCCTCCTGCCCTCCAGAACATTTCATAGGCGCCCATATTCGAGTGGCCTCCAGGGCCGAAGACATGGATAAGCTTATCATCCAAGATAGCCGAAGTCATTAATGCTGCTGCCTTTCCAATTGCTTGCTCTTCCTGCATAACCTGTTCATACACTGACAGGATGGTTTTGTGGTATTTCTGCATGTAATGGGACATACAATCTCCTCTCTTTCTCCTAATAATATATATTCATCATACAACATGTGGGTCATAAGTCAAGCATCAACTTCGCTGTTCT
>SKXS01000147.1 GCA_007128345.1 Spirochaetia bacterium | reverse complement strand
GGCGGTATCTGAAGTTCCCCTAGGAAATTTTAAGTGGTGGAGTCTTCCGTACGTTTTTCCCCTAACCCGGCGGAGCCGCGAGCCAAGAGCTGGAGGAAAAGATAAATGAGCTGGGTTCCTCAACGCTCGCGGCTCCGCCGGGTTATCTATTGTTTTGCCTCCGCCTACATTGCATTACGGCGTGACATGTCCGCAAAACAGGGTTTGTTAGAGGGGCTATTTCAAAAGTTGGACTGGGGCGTTGTCGCCTTGGATCCCTTATGGATTGAGGCGTGGGAGGAGTCAGCAAAAAATCCTGCGTGAAGAGCGCAGGATTTGAGGAGTAAGGGGCCGGCGGCGCCGCGAGCCATGCGCTGGTGGAAAAGGTAAATGAACTGGCCTCCTCATTGCTCGCGTCTCCGCCGGGTTCAAGATTCGCCGGCTTTCCGCAATTGTATGGTGTCGACGAGGCGGTTTCTGGCGAAAACGTTGGAGACAAAGACCAAGGAATCTCCGGGGTTCACCCATGATCTTTCCAAAAGGATGCGGAGCGCGTCCTCCACGGTGCTCTCCATATCCTCGGAAAATTGTAGGAGGAATGGTTCAATCCCCCAGAGGATGAGCATCCGATGCACCCAGGTCGTTGAGAATCGAGCCGAGATCGCTGTCGGTTACCTTCTCATGGAGCAGACCGTTGAGCATGCTCAGCTGATCCGCCCGCTCATTGACCGCAGCTTCCGGCATCCCGGTCTCCTGATCCCAGTGCAGAACCGCGATGATGTGCTCCAGAAGCACCATTTCCCTGTCTCGGCTCTTCAGTGCCTTCAGTGCATTGTCCATCATTACTTCCTCCTATGTTGTTCGAACTACCGAGTTTTCTGCTCGACCTGTTCGGCAAGCATCTGCGCAAACGCTTCAAGGGCTATGCCGTTCTCCTGTGTCCCGCTTCGCATCCGTACTGCCACAGTCCTGTCTGCCTCTTCACGTTCACCCACGATGAGCATGTAGGGAATTTTTTCCTGCTGGGCATTGCGTATCTTCGCATTCATCCGGTCATCACCCAGATCAGCCTTCACCCTGAAGCCCCTGGCAGTAAGTACGTCTGCCACATCCCTGGCATAGGACTCAAAGGGCGCGGCAACGGGAATGATGCGTGCCTGTTCGGGTGCCAGCCACGGAGGGAATGCTCCGGCGTAGTGCTCCAGGAGCACACCGAAGAAACGCTCCAGGGATCCCAGGAGGGCACGGTGCACCATATAGGGCTGCTTCTCTTTGCCGTCTTTGTCTACGAATACCATGTTGAACCGCTCGGGGAGGTTGAAGTCAAACTGGATCGTCGTCAGCTGCCACTCCCGGCCGAGTGCATCCTTGATCTTGAGGTCAATCTTAGGGCCGTAGAACGCACCCCCTCCTTCGTCAACTTCATAGGAGAGTCCTTCCCGCTCGATAGCTCTGCGCAGCGATTCCGCTGCCGAGGTCCACTTCTCCTCCGTCCCTACGGACTCCTCGGGACGGGTTGAGAGGTATGCCTTGATCTCCTCAAATCCGAACGAACGGAGCATGTAGAGTGAAAAACGCAGCACTTCCAGGATCTCATCCTCCATCTGCTCGGGAGTGCAGATAATGTGCGCGTCATCCTGGGTAAATCCCCTCACCCTCAGCAGACCATGGAGGACCCCAGCCTTTTCATAACGATAGACCGTACCCAGCTCAGCCCATCGGTACGGCAGCTCCCGATAGGAGTGCTTCGTATTGTTGTAGATCATGATATGGAAGGGGCAGTTCATGGGCTTCACATAGTAGTCAGCCTTATCCATCACCATGGGCGGGTACATCCCCTCTTTGTAGAAATCAAGATGCCCTGAAGTATCCCAGAGCCATGCCTTGCCTACATGGGGGGATGCCACCATGTCGTAGCCGTTGCGGTAATGGGCATCCCGCCAGAAATCCTCTATCGCCAGGCGTACGCGCATTCCCTTGGGATGCCAGTACACTAGCCCGGGCCCCGCTTCTTCATGGAGTGAAAAGAGGTCCAACTCTCGCCCCAGCTTTCTATGGTCCCGCTTCTCAATGTCTTCAAGATGCTTGAGATAGAGCCTGAGCTCTTTTGGAGACTCCCATGCTGTTCCGTAAATCCTAGTGAGCATGGGGTTGGTCTCTTTCCCCCGCCAGTATGCGCCTGCAATGGAGAGGAGCTTGAACGCCTGGGCATTGAGCTGCTTTGTCGATTCCACATGGGGGCCACGACACAAGTCGGTAAACGCTCCCTGGGTGTATATCGAAACATCCTCATCCTCCGGAATGGCACGGATGAGCTCAAGTTTGTATGTCTGGTCCCTGAAGAGCTTCTCAGCCTCGCTTCTGGAGACCACTGCCCTCTCAAACGGTTTTCCCTCCCGCATGATATCCCGCATACGCTCAGTGATTTCCTCAAGGTCCTCCTGCTTCAGCGGCCTGGGAAGGTCAAAGTCATAGTAGAATCCGTTATCAATTGACGGCCCGATGGCAATCTGTGCTGACGGAAACATCTGCAGCACCGCCTCAGCCATGACATGTGAGACCGAATGCCTGATCTTTTCCAGTAACTCGTTATTAGCCATATATATTCCTGCTCCTCCTCAATACATAGAAAAAACCCTCACGCTATCCGTCCGTACCACCATCATCACCTGTCTGTATGACACATGACCATCTGGTAAGGACGAAAAACGCAAGGGCTCTTCAGCGTTCTCCGCGGTTCCACCTTACTTCCGCACCTGCATACGCAGCAGCGGCACCTTCATTGTCCCGTTTACGCCGGAATACGGCAAGGCCTACTCAGCAGTCCCTGGATTGACCAAGTTCAACCGTTCGACCTTGCAGCTCGGGAGGGGTATTCGGGAGGAGCCTGCTGAGGGCCTTCCAACCTGGCATATATGCACCGGGCCCTCTCTCTGGAAGCATCTGCACTCCCTACTCGTCTCCGTCTCAGCTTTTACTTTCCGTAAATCACTCCATGCAGTTACGCCGCAGGACAGCATCCCCGGCACCATAGAGCAACCTTATGGGTAAATATCTCCATTTAATGGAAAAAAGTCAAGAACCGCTGCGTGCATTCTTGAAAGTGCCTGCTGCGCTCCCTTTGGAAAGTGACCGTACATATAAGGAAAAGCTTCTCTGTACAAAACCCCGCTGAAATTTATAGGAGGATATGCCAGGGAGATTGCACACTGACTTCAAGCTGGATAGACATGTGAACGCTGCCGAAGAGACCTGACATGAAAATATCCTCAACATGCCGGTTTGCCCCGCCTGGATCCTGCGTTTTAGGCAGGTGAAGCATACCAGGTGCAGTCAGCGGATCATATCGGCCAGCGAACCTGCTGTGCAGGCAGGCTGAACCTTGGACTCTTTCAGGTCTGAGAGCGTGGTCTCCCCTGAAAGCACCAGCACCGTATCAATGCCGTGCATGACACCCATGGCTATCTCTGTATAGAGACGATCGCCGATGAGCACGAGTTCCTCAGGGGCGCACTGCAGGTGCTCAAGCAGGTAGTCCACTGTCTCCCGGTTGGGCTTGCCCAGGTACTTAGGCGTCACCTGTGTTGATGCGGTGATGCAGGCGCACACTGCTCCGCAGTCGGGGATGAATCCATCCTCAGTCGGACAGTTGAGGTCCGGATGAGTGGCCAAAAAGAGGCTCCCCTCCCTGATAAACCTGCACGCCTGGGACAGATCGTCATAGGTGAGCCCTGTGTCGAATGCAACGACTACGATATCGGGATTCTGATCCACCAGCTTGATTCCACGCTGACGGAAGTCCGCTTTCAGCACTGCAGTTCCCACAAGGTATACGCTGCTGTCAGGGTAGTGCCGCTGGAGGTAGCAGGCAGTCACATCACCCGATGTGACCACTTGACTTTCGGTAACCCGGCATCCCATACGTGCGAGTTTATCCACATATGCCCGGGAGTTTTTCGAAGAGTTATTGGTAAAGAATATGAACTGCTTCCCCCGCCTGGTAAGTTCCGAAATAAAATCCAGGGAACCCTCAAGTATTCTGCTGCCTAAGTAGAAGGTTCCGTCCATATCGAGGACAAAACATTGTTTCTCATTCATAATTTCCCTGACGTCCACATAACCCTCCTCACGCGCATACTGCAAATCTGCAGGGGCCCATTCTACCATGAGCTCCGTCGCGATTCAACTCGGTTCACCAAATATCTGTACAGTACAGATCTTTTGGATGTATATTATGTATATGAAATTTGCCTCCGCGTCATTCATTGCTCTCTTGATCATATTTGGCCTGCTTTCAGGATGCAGCAGCTACCAGGCTGTCGCCCTGCCTGGGGACGAGCTTCGTATGTCCAGGGATTCAAAGTATATGGTCCTGCTCCCGCCGGAACATGCTACACTGAAAGAGCCTGGGATCATCTTCTACCCAGGAGGAAGGGTGTCACTTGAAAGCTATGCCGTCATGCTCGGTAAGCTTGTGGAGCGCGGACACCCTGCGGTTATCGTTTCCATGCCCTTTGACCTGGCAGTTCTCGGCATATCCCGGGGGCTCGAGGCACGGAATACGGTGCCCGGCGTGCACCAATGGGTCATTGCCGGCCACTCGTTGGGAGGAGCTATGGCAGCATGGCTGGTGCATCGCGAACCTGACGCATTCTCCGCCCTCGTACTCATGGCCTCATACCCTGCTAAAAGCCGCTCCCTGGCCGATGCATCCATACCCGTCCTTTCTCTTTACGCTGAACTGGACGGACTTGCAGCTGTCAGCGACATAGACGAACGCCGGGAGCTACTTCCCGCACATACACAATACCACCTCATCGCTGGAGGCAACCATGCCCAGTTCGGTTCCTACGGCCTTCAGAAGGATGACGGCGAAGCATCCATCACTGAGGAAGATCAGCATCAGGCAATCGTGCGGGCGCTGGCAGAATTTCTCGATTCGCTCCCTCAGACAAACCTGACTGAACCCGATTGATCAGCATTCATAAATTTAGTTAACTTTATGATTGACAGCTGATTACAAGTGGTATTAATCTAAAATCAGGACAGGAATAAGGAGGCTTGTCCTATGCATTCAACCATACCATAAAGTTGCCGTACATTATTCGTTTAAAAAGGAGATTAACACATGTCAGAACAGAAGCCTTCTGAACCGAAACGTGGCAGAATGGACTGGTATTTTAAGTCCAATCTGCTCATGCGAATTCTGATCGGTCTCGTTCTTGGTGCAATCGTCGGTTTGATCGCCGGTGATTCGATTATGTGGGTGGCGCCCTTTGGCTCTTTGTTCGTGCGCTTACTCCAGATGATCGTGATGCCGGTTATCTTTGCCACCCTGGTCATGGGATCCGCCAGTATCAGTCCGGCGGAGCTTGGTAAAGTAGGTATCAAGATTGTATTGTTCTACCTGTTTACTTCTGCCTTTGCGGTAACACTCGGCCTGATAGCGGCCAACATTTTCCAGCCAGGCGCGGGTCTCGCGTTGACCGGTACCGCTGATGTAGCGGGTCGCGCTCTCCAGCAGCCGGCGCTTCGCGATACGCTGCTCAATATCGTACCGACCAACCCCTTTGCATCTCTCGCAGCCGGCGCGGTTCTTCCGGTGATTTTCTTTGCGATCGCTTTCGGTATCGGTATTTCCTACCTGAAGATCAGTTCTGATGAGCGCATTTCCAAAGCTGGTGAGACTCTCTTCGTGATCTTTGACGGAGCCG
>SKXS01000141.1 GCA_007128345.1 Spirochaetia bacterium | reverse complement strand
TTTATGGTATTATTAATTTATGAATGATAAATCTTCTCAGCTGACTATCCAATCTCTTGAAAAAGGACTCATACTGCTTGAGCTCTTTGAAGAATCGCGTTCACCCTTATCGCTTCAAGACATATGGCTCAAGCTGAAGTGGAACAAGGCTACCATCTACCGGATGCTCAACACATTCCAGCAGCGCGGGTATCTGCAGAAGGACCCTGCAACAAAGAAATATACACTCAGCGTTAAAATTCTTTCGCTCTATAATGCATTCTTGAGCAACTTTGACATCCAACAGGTCGTGAAGCCGTACCTCCAGCAAATTGTTGAGAAGACCAGCGAAGAGGCCCATATCGCAATAACCATCGACAAGCACATTGTATTCATTGACAGAATGAAAAGCCCAAAGATGATCTCCACAAATTCAGAGATCGGCCTCTCTATGCCCCTGCACGCAACCGCACTGGGAAAGGCATATCTTGCGTATGTAGATCCTGATCAGATTATTGAGAAACTCGACTTGCCCCTGCAGCAGTTTACCAGCAGCACCATCACCGATTTAGATGCCCTCAAGCAGTCTCTCAAAGAAATCAAACGCAAGGGATATGCTGTAGATGACGGTGAGTATGAAGCAGATATGCGCTGCGTTGCCGCACCAGTGTTCAAATTCCCTTCAGCTCCTTTCGCTGTGATCGGCATATCAGGACTCAATACCCATTTGACCCCGGAGATATGCGAAGAATACGGCCAGTTCATAAAAGACATTTCTATTCAGATTTCCACCCGCATCGGATATGGAAGCTGATTCTCCGTCCACCGCACGAGCCGATCACCCACCAGCACCTATACAGTACTGTGAAGCTGTAAATATTTCCATCCACAAAGGTATCCTATGTACCCATGCATATGCATGCACATTATCTACATACCCAGTCCTCTTAGATTAAAGCAGCATGAATCAATTACTGCACATTATACTTGAACAAAAAACCTTTTATTAATATAATAGAAAGCTAATCGAAAGCATTTTGAAAGATATAAGGAAATAGTATGCCGAATCTTACCCGCAGGGAAGAGAGAATCCTTGATATATTCCGTGAAGGCGGAGATACCTCTGCTGCCTCCTTGAGTTCTCTCCTGCAGGTTTCGGTGGTCACCGTACGATCCGACCTGAGGTCCCTGGAAGCTAAGGGAATGCTCGTACGAACCCGCGGAGGAACTATACCCGCGTACCATCCTGATCTCATGGAGAAGCTTACCAGCAGGACCGCAGAGAAGGAACGCATCGCAAAAGCCGCTGCTGACCTGCTCCAGGACGGCGACCGGGTTATGATTACCAACGGAACGACCGCGTCACTGGTGGGCAGGTACCTCTTCGGCAGGCAGAACATCCATGTGGTGACCAACTCCATGCTGCTGCTGCCCTACGGCAGGGTCAATCCCCACCTGCATGTCACCCTTGTCGGGGGAGAATTCAGGGGAACGGCAGACGCATCGGTGGGCCCCATTGCATTGAAGCAGCTTGAAGAGTTCCACGTGCGTATTGCAATTACCGGCACCGACGGGCTCACTATAGAGCACGGGCTGACAACCCACCTGGTGGAGAATGCCGAGATCGTGCGCAAGATGGTGAGCCAGGCAGAGGTGAAGGTGCTGGTCACCGACTCATCGAAATACGGAAAGGTAGGCTTCGTCAAGATACTTCCTGTTTCCGACTTGGACATCATCATCACAGACCGGGGACTTCCCGGTGAAGCACAAGCCGACATAGAGGCACTGGGCGTCAAGCTCATCCTCGTATAAGGAACTGAATATGGCACATCAGGTTATCATGCCGAAGCAGGGCAATACCGTTGAATCATGCATACTGCTTGAATGGAAGAAAGCCGAGGGAGATACAGTGAAACTCGGCGAGGTTCTGTGCGAGGCGGAAACGGATAAAGCAGTAATAGAAGTTGAGTCCACCGCTTCAGGCACTCTTCTGAAGCTGCTCTGCGCAGAGAACGATGAAGTGCCGGTACTCTCACCTATCGCTGTAATCGGGGAACCGGGAGAGGATATTTCTTCGCTGGAATCAGCTGATGCTGCCGGGAAGCCTGCTGATGCTCAACCACAGGAACTGAGGGAAGAAATTCACCGAAAACCACCCGGGGATGTACCGATGCAAACCCGGTCGGGACTGAAGGGTGTTTCTCCCCGGGCTCGAAACCTCGCAAAAAAGCTCTCATTAGACCCTTCAGAAGTTTCCGGCTCGGGGCCGGAGGGCCGGGTGATCGAACGGGACATTTTCACAAAAGCTGCATCACATCAGCCCCTTACCCCAGCAGCGCGGGAATTGCATGCAAGAGAGGGGGGAAGCCTTCCTCGGCATGGAAGCGGGATTGGAAGGCGCATTCGCAGTGCAGACATTGCTGAAAGCAAGGCCGAATACCGGGATATTCCTCTTTCGCGCATCAGGGCAGTCACCGCACGGAGAATGCTGGAATCCATGCAGCAGTCATGCCAGCTCACCCTGACCAGTTCAGCCGATGCTTCTGCCATGCTCAGCCTGAGAAAGCGCTGCAAAGAAGAAGACGGCACAAGAGACATCACCCTGCATGTGATGGTGCTCTTTGTCCTTTCGCGTACCCTGGGCGAGTTCCCCTATATAAACGCCCACTTCCTGGGCGACCGTACCCGGGAATTTGCTCACTGCAATATCGGATTTGCCGTAGATACACCTCGGGGACTGATGGTACCGGTGGTCCGCAATGCGCAGGACCTCACTATCAGCGAGCTTGCAGGAGAAGTAAAACGGCTGAGCCGGACATGCATTGACGGCAAGGCAGGGACGGAGGTCTTTGAAGGCGGCACCTGCACGGTCACCAACCTCGGCGCCTACGGCATTGAGCACTTCACTCCGGTGCTTAATCCCCCCCAGGTTGCCATACTTGGGGTGAATGCCATTACCATCACTCCCGTTTCGGATGCCCAGGGAAGAATCATTCTCCAGCCCCGCATGGGTTTTTCCCTGACCATGGACCACCAGGCAGTTGACGGAGCACCAGCTGCAAAGTTTCTCCAGGCATTTACTCAAGCTGTTGAATCAGTCGACCAGACAGCAGGCATCTAGGAAGGTATACCCATGAAGCACTACGACGTTATTGTAATCGGATCCGGCCCGGGAGGGTACGTGGCAGCACAGCGGTGCGGTGAGGGAGGAAAGCGAGTGCTCCTTATTGAACGGGACCACCTCGGGGGGGTCTGCACAAACTGGGGCTGCATTCCCACCAAGAGCCTGCTGCATGCGGCGAAGCTCTATGTCCACGCAAAGCATGCGCACCAGTTCGGCATACACGTTAAAGAGGTGAGCTTTGACCTTGCCCAGGCCATGGCGTGGAAAGAAGAAACGGTGAACACTCTGCGCTCAGGCATAGCCTACCTCATGAAGCAAAGCCGCGTGGAGGTAATCACCGGTGAGGCCGTTTGTCGGGACGCTTCGCATGTGCAGGTAGGCGAGGAGCTTTTTTCCTGTGATGACCTGATCATCGCAACCGGCTCCACTTCTGCACCCCTGCCTGTGCCGGGGAGCAACCAGACCCATGTGCTAACATCCGACGGGATGCTTGAACTCAAGAAAGTCCCCCGGAGGCTGGCAGTTATTGGAGGGGGTGTAATCGGCCTCGAGTTCGCTTCTCTCTATGCGTCACTGGGTGCTGAGGTACATGTCATTGAGATGCTCGATGAGATTCTTCCCATGGCCGACAGCGACTGCGCAAAGACCATGCGGCGGGCTATGAAGGAGATCACGTTTCACCTCGGCTGCAGGGTGAACGCCATAGATGGGAAGACTGTATCCTGGGAAGAACAGGACGGGAAGAGCGGATCCTGCGAAGCCGAGGTCACCTTAGTCAGTACGGGAAGGTGTCCAAACCTCACAGGGATTGATGGAATAGGACTGGACATAACCCAAGGGGCTGTTGCCGTAGATAACCGCATGCGCACAAACATTCCCCGGGTATATGCAGTGGGAGACGTGACAGGGAGATCTCTTCTGGCCCACAGCGCGTCAGCTATGGCGGAGACTGCTGTCGCATCCATACTCGGCAAACCCAGGCAGATGCGGTGGCATGCTGTTCCCTGGGCAGTCTACTCCCTCCCGGAGGCTGCGGGGTGCGGGCTCACCGAGTCAGAGGCCCGCAAGCTCGGCATTGACGTGCAGACTGCTTCCGTGCAGCTGAGGTCCAACGGGCGATTCCTCGCTGAACACGGAAAAAAGGCACCGGGAATCTGCAAGGTGGTAATTGACCGGGACAGGAATCTGCTGGCGGGGGTACACCTCGTAGGGTCTGCAGCCAGCGAAATTATCTGGGGGGCTGCGGCGCTGATAGAAGCTGAGCTCAGACCCGGAGATATTAGGGAGATTATTTTTCCTCACCCGACAGTGAGTGAGAGCATCAGGGACGCACTATATGCCCTGGATGATGCAGATAAGGAGCAGCACCATGCCTAAGACTATTGTTGTTAATCCCGCTGATATCAGGAGGCGGGAAACTATTGCACTGAAATCTATCCCCCTCAATCAGTATGAAGGAAATTTTGAAGCGGAACTGGAGAAGTACGGAAGTTCTAGACTGAAGCGCATCCTCTACGACATGATGATCATCCGTGAGTTTGAGAACATGCTTGATTCCATCAAGCGTGAAGGCGCATACCAGGGCATATCGTATGATCATAAAGTCCCCGCGCATCTCTCAGCGGGCCAGGAGGCAGCATCTGTCGGACAGTGCGTCAATCTGGGTCCCGAAGACTTCATATTCGGCTCACACCGGAGCCATGGTGAGATTCTGGCAAAGTGCTTCTCCGCTATCCAGTCGCTTGACGAGTCCCGCATCCAGCATGTGCTTGAAGGGTACCTCGAAGGGGATATTCTCCGGGTTGTGGAATCACACTTTCCCGGATCTGATATCCGCGAACTGGCTGAACACTTCATCCTCTATGGCGCTCTCTCGGAAATATTCGCCAGAAAGACCGGATTCAACCGGGGCTTAGGCGGTTCCATGCACGCCTTCTTTGCACCCTTCGGAAGCATGCCCAATAATGCCATTGTGGGCGGCAGCGGCGACATCGCAGTCGGGGCAGCGCTGTATAAGAAAATCAACAGAAAGCCCGGCATCGTCATAGCCAATATCGGGGATGCCGCACTTGCCTGCGGCCCGGTGTGGGAGGGTCTCACGCTCTCGGCCATGGACCAGTACCATACCCTCTGGGGAGATATGAGCGGCGCCCCGCCCTACCTGCTCAACATATGCAACAACTTCTACGGCATGGGAGGACAGACCTGCGGAGAGACCATGGGATACGGCACCCCTGCACGGGTGGGATACGGAGTAAACCCCGACGGCATGCACGCAGAACGTGTCGATGGATTTAACCCCCTGGCTGTGGCAGATGCAATTGAACGAAAAAAGCAGATCTTACTTGAAGGCAAGGGGCCGGTCCTGCTTGATACCATCACCTACCGCATATCAGGGCATTCACCTTCCGACGCATCATCGTACCGAAGCAAGGATGAGATAGACAGCTTCAGGCAGCAGGACAGCATCATCTCCTACGGCGAGTACCTGAGACAGCATAGCGTGATATCAGAGGGAGAGATCGAAGCATACCGACAGCAGGTACGAGAAAAGATCCGCAGGACTGTGGAGCTGGCAACTAATCAGGCTGTTTCCCCGTTTGCTGAAGAACGTGTCATCGAAACTGCCATGTTCTCAAACCAGGTACGGGAATCCTACGGTGAGGGTGAGAGTGAAATGCTCGACTGGGGAGAAGAAAACCCCAGGGTGCAGCAGATCTCCAGGAAGATGCGATTTGCCTATGATGCTTCCGGGAAGCCCTACCCTGCATCACGGCTCTATACCTTTCGGGATGCTATCTTTGAATCACTTCTCTACCGGTTCAGCAGGGATTCATCAATGACAGCCTACGGTGAGGAAAACCGGGATTGGGGGGGAGCCTTCGGATGCTACCGGGGTCTTACAGAAGCCCTCCCGTATCACCGGCTTTTCAATACTCCCATCAGCGAAGGTGCGATTGCGGGCAGCGGCGTCGGGTATGCGCTCTGCGGTGGACGTGCGGTGGTGGAGCTCATGTACTGCGATTTCCTCGGCCGGGCCGGAGATGAGGTGTTCAACCAGATGCCCAAATGGCAGGCAATGAGCGCAGGGGTGCTTGAGATGCCCCTGGTGCTCAGGATTTCTGTCGGCAGCAAGTACGGGGCACAGCACTCCCAGGACTGGAGTGCCGTGCTTGCACATATGCCCGGACTCAAAGTAATGTTCCCGGCTACCCCTTATGATGCGAAGGGCATGCTGAACCAGGCACTCAGGGGAAGCGATCCGGTGATCTTCTTCGAAAGCCAGAAGCTCTACGGAATCGGGGAACAGTTTGCCGCAAGCGGGGTTCCCGAAGGATACTACGAAGTGCCTGAAGGGGAACCGGATATCAAGAGACCAGGAAACGACATCACGATCATAACCCTCGGTGCAGCGCTCTATGAGGCTCTGGCTGCTGCAGATGTTCTGCAGGAACGCTGGAACTTAAAGGCCGAAGTGATTGACCTGCGCTTCCTGAACCCGCTGAACTACCACCCGATGATAGAGTCCGTAAAGAAAACCGGAAAGGTCCTCCTTGTATCGGATGCATGCGAACGTGGATCATTTCTCCATACTGTGGCTTCACACCTAACCCGGTACGCCTTTGACTTCCTGGATGCTCCCCCGGCAGTACTCGGCTCCCGCAACTGGATCACCCCGGCAGCAGAAATGGAAGATCTCTTCTTCCCCCAGCCTGAATGGATCATTGATGCGGTGCATGAACTCATACTTCCTTTGGAGGGACACCGGTGCACCACAAACCAGAGTACTCTGGAGGACAAGAGGAGAAACCGACTCGGCGTGTAGCGAATATCCGGACAGAATCAGCGCTGACTGTCCGCTGCTGTTGAGAGCCATGAGAGGAAACTGCAATGTGCCTCCTGATAGTACAGATACTATCGCACGTTCTGCAGTTCCGCCTGGATATGGAGATGCGAGAGATCCGCGATCTTCAGCCCGTAATCATTCGCTATCGCCATGCCTTCATCCATGCGGGATATGATATCCTCCGGCCGGTGGGCGTCGGAGTTGATCACCACCGTGATATCATAGGATGCGGCAGTTTCCCAGAACGGTCTCCACGGATAGGGGGCACGTACTCCCTCCGATGTGCTGACTTTTCGCTTCCTAAGTCCGCAGCCGTTGATCTCCAGCGGAACTCCCAAGGACTGGGCAGCTTCCAGAATAGCCCGTGAGCATTTTTCAGTTTCCTGGTTCCACCGGTCGCATGAATTTGCAAAGAGATCCGGATGTGCAATGAAGGCAAATAGTCCTGATTCCATAGACGCAATGATCTGGTCAGCGTAGTCGTGAAGGTCTGAAGCATTCAGCACCCCTTGGTAGACGCTGTGCTGCCGTCCCCGTTTGGTGAACCAGTGGCTGCCTCCGATAAGGTAGTCGAATCCGAGCCTGCCGAGCAGTTCATCCCGGTAGAACCGGTGGTACTCGTACTCATACTCGCACTCCATGGCTTTCAGAATCATGAGGTCAGGAACATCTTCCCTCGCCTGCTCAATCTCACCCACATACGCACTGAGCTCGGACATCTCCATGCGAATTTCCGGCCATCTGCCGTCCGGCAGGGGGGTGTGATCAGAGATTCCGAGCACTTTCAGTCCATGCTCACGAGCAGCCAGTGCGTAATCAGAGGCCGTTCCTTCTGCATGCTTGCAACGAAATGTGTGGGTATGATAGTTGGTTGTCATCGTGTACAGACTCCTCGAGGATATTGTTGTAGATCAGGAAGACACCCCATTATGGCCGTTTGGCAGGAAAAAGGCAACTGCATGAACGCATCTCACTGCTTGATCACCTGCAGCCGCTGATAAAGTGCATGTATTTAAGAAAAGTTAGCTTGAACTAACTTTTTCATTGGTGTATGGTCTTTTAATATTACTCATTTTGTAAGGATTGACTATGTATAGACGACTAATACTTACCGCTGCATGCATCACAGCATTGGTTTTCTCTGCAGCCGCAGCTCCTAGGACAGATGCACCTGAGCTAACCCTGTACTCAGGAAGAAGCGAATCCCTCGTAGATCCCCTGGTGCGCATGTTTGAAGAAGAATCCGGTATTCGTGTCCGGGTACGCTACGGAGGAACGAGCGAACTTGCTGTCCTGCTTGCTGAAGAAGGCACGCGAACCCCCGCTGACCTCTTCTGGGCACAGGATGCCGGAGGGCTCGGAGCACTCAGCCAGTCTGGCCTCCTGAAAAACCTGCCGGATTCACTCTACACGGGTATTCCGGATGTATTTCACAGTGAATCGGGTACGTGGGTTCCCACAAGCGGCCGTGCCAGGTTGTTCGCCTACTCACCCCAGCGCACTGCTGGTGAATCTCTTCCGCAGAGCGTCTTCAGTCTGACAGAAACCCGCTACCGGGGACGGGTGGGATGGGCCCCTACAAATGGATCATTCCAGGCTTTCGTAACAGCCATGCGCATCACCTATGGAAATGAACGCACCTATGACTGGCTTCGCGCTATGATAGATAATAACGTCCAGTCCTACCGCAATAATACCGCACTTGTAGAAGCGGTAGCCGCTGGAGAACTTGACTACGCGCTGGTCAACCACTACTACCTCTACCGATTTACCTCCGTAGATCCAGATTTCCCTGCAGCACAGCAGTTCTTCGCGCTAGGTGATATTGGCAATATGATAAACACTGCGGGGGTTGGCATCCTTGCCTCAAGCAGCTCACCTGAAGCTGCTTTGCAGTTTGTTGAATTCCTCCTCAGGCCTGACATCCAGCAGTATGCAGCTGATCAACTGAATGAGTATCCGGTACGAGACTCTCCAAGTATCGAAGAGCTTATTGCTGTTTCCCCCAGGATTCCCCTCGATTCACTTGCTGATCTCCAGAACACTCTGGAACTTCTGAGGGCCGCAGGAGCACTCTGATGATGCGTCGCACCCCGACTCTGCTCTACATACCAGCCTGTATTGCTGCCGCAGGGATACTGGTCCCCCTGTTCTATCTGGTCCTTAGATCAGCTGAAGCCGAGGGACCGGTTATTGCTTCGCTGATACTGCGCAGGAATACCTTTGTGCTTCTGAGCAACACCCTATTGCTGGCATCCGGGGTGCTGCTCAGTTCGCTGGCCATATCGCTTCCCCTGGCATGGATTACAGAACGGACTTCTATACGGGGACGGAAGGTCATTTCTCTCCTAGGGGTCATTCCTCTGGCTGTCCCGGGGTACGTCATGGCCTATGCGCTGCTGAGCATAGGAGGAAACTATGGACTTTCTGCCAGACTGCTCGGCACCTCCGTCCCTCGAATCTCCGGCTACTGGGGTGCAGTCCTTGCACTGACGCTCTACTGCTACCCGTACCTGTACCTCAACATACGGACTGCCCTTGCCGGGCTTGATCCTGCTCTTGAAGAAACCGCAGGAAGTCTCGGCTACAGCCCTGTGAATATTTTTTTCCGGGTAATCCTCCCCCATTTACGATCTGCCCTGCTCGCAGGCAGCATGATAATCGTGCTGTACGTGCTCGGGGATTTTGGAGTGGTGGCGCTCATGCGCTACGAAGTGTTCAGCTATGCTATCTACACCCAGTATACAGGAGCATTTGACAGGACGTATGCTGCGCTATTGTCTCTCATACTCGTAACCATCTCCATGGTGTTCCTGATATCTGAATTCCTGCTCATCAGGAAGGTACGGACAGCTCGTATCGGTTCAGGATCCCAGCGAAGGCACCACCGCAGCAGTCTGAGCATCTTCAGCCTTGCGGCATATGTGTTCGTAGTGACCCTCGCTGGACTCTCCGTGCTGCTTCCCATAGCTTCCCTGCTTCTATGGATGCGGCATGCCTCTCCCTGGCATGTGCTTCCGAGAGTTCTCCAGAGCTTCCTGCGTTCTGCTGGAGCAGCAGGACCGGCAGCTGTCATGGCAGTATCACTGGCGCTTCCCATCAGCTACCTGCATATCAGGTATCCCGGCAGGCTGAGCCGTCTGTCTGAACGCAGTGCCTACATCGGATACGCAATACCTCCTCTGACCCTTGGACTCGCGTTCGTGTTTTTCTCCATTCGGGCTATCCCTGGATGGTACCAGACGCTGCCCATACTGGTGGCAGCCTACGGGCTCAACTTCCTTGCCTTAGCTATGGGGCCTGTCAGAAGTTCGCTGCTTCATCTACCCAGACGCATCGAAGAAGCTGCTCGATCTCTGGGATGCAGCATGCCCAGGGTGATTACGGGCATTACCATCCCTCTGCTCTCCAGGGGCATACTGGCTTCGCTGGCACTTGTCTTCGTCATGGCCATGAAGGAGCTGCCTATAGCCCTCCTGCTCTCTCCTCCTGGATTTACCACCCTCTCTATGGCTGTATTCAGCAGGACGTCTGAGGCTTTATTTGCTGAAGCGGCACCCTTCGCCGCGGCCATCATTCTGCTCTCCACCCTAGTTGTGGGGGTATTATTACACTATGAAGGAAGCTCTGATGCACCTGCTTGATCTGCGCAATATTATTAAAACCTACCCGGGAACTCCCCACCCTGCCGTAGATATTTCTGATCTGCAGGTTGAATCGGGCAAGCTCTTCGGACTGCTCGGATCCTCAGGATGCGGCAAGACCACTCTGCTGAGGCTAATTGCCGGGTTTGAACAGCCCGATAGGGGAATCATCATCCTCAACGGAAGAAATCTTTCAGGTATCACGCCGCAGAAACGGCACATAGGCTTCATCTTCCAGGACTACGCGCTCTTTCCTCACCTCTCAGTCCTTGATAACGTCCTCTTTGCCCTGAAGAAACTGCCGAAGGCGAAGCGAATCAACAAGGCAGCCGGCACTCTCGAGCTTGTCGGCATGGATCACCTGAGACATCGGATGCCTGATGAGCTTTCCGGAGGTCAGCAGCAGCGAGTAGCTATTGCCCGGGCACTGGCAGCAGAGCCTGATCTCCTGCTTATGGACGAGCCGTTCTCTAACCTGGATGCGGGACTGAGGGAAACGACCAGAAGGGAGGTGCGGAGAATACTCAAGAAAGCAGGTATGGATGCTATCTTGGTCACCCATGATCAAGATGAAGCACTCTCTTTCTGCGATAAGCTGGCGGTTATGCATGCCGGCAGAATACAGCAGGTAGGAGATCCTGAATCTGTATACCAAAACCCTGAGACGAGCTTTGTAGCCTGTTTTCTAGGCCGCTCAAACCTGCTCACAGGAACCGCCCGGGGAAGTACCGCACATACTGAACTTGGGGTTATTCCAATTAATACCAGCGCCTCAGGCGAAGTTCTTCTCTCCATACGGCCGGAGCACCTGGGCATTTCCCGATCAGAACGAACTGACAGCCCAGTGATCAGCACTCGGGAATTCAAGGGCCATGATATCACGTACCGAGTACGATTCAACGAGAAAATCTTCCTGGTGCATACCGACTACTCACATATGTACCAACCGGGAGAGCATGTGGAGATTCATGTCCGTGAGCCGGCGGTTGTCATAGAGAAGGGGCTGATCAAGCCATAGCGCGTTGCTTGGCCTGCCCATCCGTGGTACGATGAACTGTCCATTCTGCATTTATGGCAGGTGAAGGAGGATCACGGCATGGCTCTGCGTTTCTGGAGACGGATAAAGCTGGCTCCAGGCGTCACCCTAAACCTCAGCAAAGCGGGGGGATCGCTCTCTTTCGGTCCCAGGGGAGCGAAGATGACTGCCGGCTCCAGAGGCAGGCGCGTCTCTCTGGGCATACCCGGGACCGGGCTGTTCTACACCAAACGGATCCCCGCAAAGACCGTGCACGCTCCCCCAGATACGCCGCGCACATCTGCAAAGCGCAAAAAAAAGATCTCCCGGAAAAACAGGGATGAGGAGGCATTCATTCAAGCGTGCGGGTGTCTCAAACAGGGGGATACTGAAGGGGCGAAACTGCACCTGAAACGATCATCCGCTTCAGCAGACACTGCATATCTAGCCGGATTTATTGCACTCCACGAGAACAGACTGGAAGATGCTGAAGAATACCTGAAGGCCGCAGCTTCACAGCCGGCGGAACTGGGACAGCAGTTCGGCGCCTATGGCATAGATGCAAGCATGCACCTCCCGGTGACAGAACATGTAACTGCGGTGGTCGGACCGAGACTTCGGGGCGTGCTGCTCGCCCTGGTGGAAATCTATCAGGAGCTTGGGAAATGGGGCGATGCCGCATCTTGTCTGAGGAAGCTGCAGCGCATGGATCCAGGTGATCCCGTTGTCAGGCTCTCCCTGGCTGAACTGCTCATCGAGGCTGATCCGGATGGGGAGAAGACTGCGCAGCAGGTTGCCGGATTCATCGGTGAGGTGGAGAATGATACTGAAGTCCACACTGCCCTTCTGTACTACAAAGCACGTGCATGCATGACCCTTGGGCTGCACACTGCCGCACGAGAGGTCCTTACTTACGCGCTGCGGAGGAGGAAGGATCGTCCCGGGGAACTCATGAAGGAACTACGCTACCTCAGGGGTGAGGTGTATGAGGTTCTGGGAGAGCATGCACGGGCTAGAAGCGACTATGAACGGATCTTTGCAGAGGATTCCGAATATCTCGGGATCAAGGAAAGGCTGAATCTGGGGTAATCAAGCCCATGCATGGGACTATTCCAGGAATGAACTCTTTGTCTTGCGTGAAAAAGCCGAACTGCCTGCTCTTCAGGCATAGATGGCATTAGTACATATTGATGCAGTATGTGAAAAGGCCTGCTTGAGGGAGATCTCTCCCGTTGTTTTCGATTGATCGTATTAGTTAGTTGTCTGCAGTCCTGTACGGTTGCATAGAAGTGAATCGACTACAGCACCGACTGCTGATGAATACAGGTGTGTCAGCTGATTAACTCATGAAGGGGAGGTTTTATGCTATTGCCATCCGGTATCCGGATTCCATGTATGAGGATTAGCTGAACCACGATTCCATAGGACAGAGGTGAACTCTGATATCCTGCTAATAACTTGAGCGAATTCAAGTTCAGAATGCTCATTACGTAATTTTCCCACAAAGGCTTTCCATTGTTTCTGTGTGACAGTATCCTGATACACCTGTTCTGTGAATACAATGGGCGTTTCAGTTGGCATGGTGGTCTTACGACGCGCAAATGTCTGTGTAATTGCCGCATAGACGTCCTTGAATCTGAGTGTGAAGGTCCGGCTTATGATATATACATCGTAGAAGTCCTTCATTCTGCTGGTTAAGAGGCTGAGGACAATAATTGCTTCCAGCTTCTCAGCGATGACAGATTCGATTGGGTAGGATGCAATATTCGGGTTTTCAAGTTCCAGCAGTGATGGTATATCTTTCCTAATGGGGTGCGGACACACAGAGTCCCCAACTCCTATGTCGATTTGTAAAACAACTCTCGCCTTCCCAATATGAGTCTGAATTCTTGCTCTTTGACCGTGATATGCGTTTTGTTCACGAATATTTTGGAGGGAGATGGAATCGGAATCAAACTCGACTGCATCCTCAGGGTATTGGATGGAACATATGCTCCTGAGTGATTCTTGGATGCATTCTACGTCTGTATCTCCGGTTTTCAGGAAGTCGATGTCCTTCGTAGTCCGGTCTGATTTTCCAGGGTAATAGTCAGAAGGTACGCGCCTTTGAGGAGATAATTATTTCGATAGGAAGATTTCCCAAGTCTGTAGAGAAATCGTTCTGCTGCATAGCGGATAAGCAGTGACTGATAATCTTCTTTATGGATACGACTATGCTTAAGCAACCGCGCAAGCACTGATGCAGCATAATTCTTTTTGGCTTCCTTCATACAATACTTTCCATGTATGGTCTCATTACCTCAAAGACTCTGCATATCTTCGCAAAATGTATAATATCTCCAATTGATGCACGGTTATTCTGGATCATATCTTTCAGAGCTTCAATTGCGACATCCAGGCCTATCTTGTTTCGGTACTTGAAACAATCGGCAATGGTCTTCGGGATACTGTACATGTTGACAGCTGCTCCATCCACTGTTATTTGCTCTATACCATTACTGTACGCTTCTCCGGAAAATCTGAATACCCGTATAGGATAATCTTTCACTTGCGGCATGCGGGCTCTTCTCGGAATGGCAAGCCAGACTTCAGAGGGGTTCTGTGTTCCGATCTCATGGAATGAAAGGGCCGAGAGAAGGCAGATGACTCCATTTCCAACAAGTTTACTGACTTCTATCAGAGAGTAGAATGTTCCCGGTACATAGTCGACTGATGTATAGAGTCCTCTAGCAATACGCTGGATTTCGCCGTCTTCTACCATGCGGGTTAGCGTCTTGGTATCGATTCCCTCCATAGAAAACTCGCTGGAACTAATCATTGATGATTGACGCAGAAGCGCCTTTACTTTTCCTCTTTGGTTCCTCATGCCGTCTATTGTATCCTTATAAAAATATGTCAACATTAAGCGGCAATTATTACATACTAGGCCATGCAGCCTATTTATCTCTGAATGTTCAGATGAGGTTCACAATATATGAAAAGTATCCAAGGGAATACAGTTAGGACACAACCTACTACACTTAGAACAGACTGTAGTATATACGGACACGATATATTATTCCGGTGAAAACGAACTGGCGGTACAGAAAACTCTGTCCGAATGGCAAGGTTTACTATTGACTGGACTTAGTTTATAGGTTCGATAATAAATACTTTATTCGAACCTGCAGAACCCCGATGGACCTGTTTACCCAGTTAGGGGCAATCTACTTTTCTGCAGGTATGTGGAGGGAATTATCCCTGATAGGCCATTGGGTCGGTGAAGCAATCCTGGTACCGTGGGCACGGTTGAGCAGCAGCTTCACTGGGGGAAATGTCTCATTCTCGGACATCCTGGCGCTGCTCATGACATCCCCTCAGCAGGACCGGATGGTCGGTGAAGCCAGGGATCTGTACGCAAGGACTGCTCATCTGGTATGCGTCTGGAGCGGCAGGACCCTGAGCAGTAACTCCTTTGAAGTCGACCATGTAATACCCTACTCGCTCTGGCACACCAATGACCTGTGGAACCTGATGCCCGCCTCCAGGAGTGTGAACCGTGATAAACGTGACAAGCTGATCACACGCGCAGGCCTTGATGCCAGGAAAGAATGTATCATCGGGTATTGGGAGGAGGCTTACCGTGAATATCCTGACCGGTTCAGCAGTGAACTCTCGGTCCGGCTACTCGGCGGCAAGTTTTCCAGAGAGAACTGGAAATCCTCCGCATATGCATCATTGGTGGAAGCAGTTGAGACAACCGCTGCGCAGAGAGGCATTGTGAGGTGGAATCTGCCTGAGGGCAAAGGCTGCTGCTAGACGAGATCGAAGTGGCGATGCTCTCCCTCGTCAGCATCGTCTACACCGTTATAGGTGTAGGGACAGCCGCATGACCGCCTGACAACCAGCTGGGTCGGCAGGATGATCCCCTTTTCTCTGGTTGAGCCTTCCATAAGGGACACAACCGTTTCCATGGCAATGGAACCCATCTCGTACATGGGTTGCCTAACTGTAGTCAGGGGAGGAAAGAGATATTCGGAGAAAAATGAGTCATCAAATCCGGCAAGTCCCATGTCTTCGGGAACCCGCATACCGATGCGCCTGAGGTAGAGCAGCACACCCAAAGCCATGTTGTCGTTGGCAGCAAACACGGCATCAAACTGTGGCTTCGGGAAATGCTCTTTCATAAGATTGAAGGCTTGCTCCTTCGAGTAGTCCCCTTCTGCCAGAGTAACACCCTCAGGATCTATACCCCGTTCAGAAAGGCCCATCTTGAAACCGTAGACTCGGTCTATGGCATCCACGTGACGATTCGGTCCGGTAATACAAAGGATGCGTCTATACCCATGCTCGGCGAAGTGGTGGGCTACCTTGCGGGCACCGCCTACATTGTCGATATGGATAGAGGGGTATTCCTGCATGGGCTTGCCGATAAGCACGAAGGGGATGTTACATCGGACAAGCTCCCTAAAGAGTTGGGCGTGTTCAGCATCCTCCTTCATGTTCCGGATGATCATGCCGTCTACCCTCCGTGATTCGGCAAGCTCTCTGGCAGCCCGGGGATAGTTCTTAGTCTTGAATATGATGTCGTACCCTTTCTGTGAAGAAATATTTTCTATACCTCCAAGAAGGATCGAATAGTAGGGACGCAAGGTCTCAGGAAGGCAGACTGCTACTGTCATCGTCCTGCCGCCTGACAGTGCACTTGCTGAAACGTTGGGACGGTAGCTCAGCTGTTCAATTGCTTGTTCAACGATCTTTACGGTACTGGGTTTTACGCTCTTTTTATCGTTCAGGACCCGCGAAACCGTGGCACGGGAAAACCCCGTGCTGCGTGCAATGTCTTCGAGGGTAATTCTGCCTTTTCGCTCCCCATCTCCCGTCATACTGCCCTACCTTCGTACCATACATGCGGGTCGGGTACGATGATTTCTCCTCCAAATACCTGCCGGGCTTCTTCAGCGAGCAGGTTGCTCTGGTCCATTGCCCTGCTGCACAGGTGACAGAGAAACAACCGCTTTGCATTGAGCGCACGGGCTGCTTCTCCTGCCTGCAGTGCAGAACTGTGCCCACCCCCGGGGACAAGGTCCGCATGGAAGTAGGTCGCCTCATGGATTAGTACTGAGCATTCCGGAACCCCCGTGTAAAACGATGCTTCATACTCAATGTCGGAAGTATACAGGATGCTCGATTCATGGGCAACTATGCGGACCATCTGAGTCGGCACTGAATGATGACCCGTCAGCAGTTGCACGGCCATCCCTGAATCGCTGTACCCCTGATATTCAAAGACCAGCTGGTAGGGAAGACTCTTCGGGTCAATTCCGTAGGCGTATAAAATATGCAACGCATGCTCCTGCACATCGGGAGTCGCCAGCACGGTCAGTGGCATGAGTCGTTCCATGTTTGAGAGGGTAGCAATGAGGGAGGGAAACCCTCCCAGATGATCCACATGGGTGTGGGTCAGCACCAGGACCTGCAGCATGCATGGGTCCTGGCCAATGGTCATCAGGTCGCGTACCGGATTATCCACTGCATCTACCAGTACTGACACAGCATTGTTTCGAAAGAGTACTGAGGTGAACCCGCTGCGTATGTGGGGAACTGCACAGGCATTCCCCAGAAATGCTATTTCCATGAATGGATATCCTACTCCGCCAGTATGGGTACCCGGTCCGGATTGACAGTCACCCGTACCGGAGTACCACCCGGCAGCATGTCCGTAGATTCCTGCTTCGCACGAATCATTGTCTGATGTACCTTGAGCTGGTAATCCACCCCTTCACCGACAAAGTATGACCGTTCCACGGTACCGTTGAAATCATTAATACCCTCAGGACGATCCGGCGTCCCTTTCGCTATTGTGATGGCTTCAGGCCTGAGTGCAACCGACACCTCCGTCCCTTCAGCCAGGCTGCTTCCCCGGCCGTAGATATCAAGCTGGTCTGGGGTACGCACATGCAGGTAGGGATCTTTTTTCCCTGCCACCGTCCCCTTGATAAACAACGTTGCCCCCATGAATCCCGCAACAAACTTATTAGCCGGGTTCAGATAAATCTCTTTTGGGGGACCTTCCTGCATGATCTTACCATCCTTGAGAATCACAATCCTGTCTGATATCACCATAGCCTCGGTCTGGTCATGGGTAACATAGATGGTCGTCAGCCCGAGCCGCTTATGCAGCTGGGCAATCTCGAAACGCATCTGCTCACGCAGTAGCGCGTCCAGATTGCTCAGCGGCTCATCGAGCAGAAGGATTTCGGGTTCCATGCCGATAGCTCTGGCTAGAGCAACCCGCTGCTGCTGTCCACCGCTAAGCTGACGAGGATAGCGCTCTTCATACCCCTGGAGCTGTACAACAGAGAGCACTTCCTCCACCTTCCTCTGTATGTCGCCTTTTGGCATCTTCTTAATCTGCATGCCGAAGGCTAGGTTCTGGTATATAGTCATGTGGGGCCACAGCGCATAGTTCTGGAATACCAGACCTATCTTACGCTTCTCCGGAGGAATGGACGTAATGTTCCGGGACCCGATGTATATGCTCCCGCTGTCTGGAGTGAGAAACCCTGATATCGAACGTAGGGTTGTCGTCTTGCCGCATCCTGACGGTCCGAGCAGGGTGACCAGCTCACCATCCTCCACCTGCAGATTCAGGTGGTCAATGGCGCGTACGCTGCCGTAGGTTTTCACTAACTGCTTCAATTGTAGTTCTGGCATGATTCTCTCTCCTTATCCCATGCCGCCGACATACTCAGCCTTAAGTATCCTGCGTATGAGCACCATGAACAGCACGCTTGGTATGAGCAAGATGATGGCGATGACCGATGCAAACTGCATGTTGTATCCGCTGGCTGAGAAGAGAAGCATCGGCAGAGTGTGCACGAATGGCAGCCCGACAAAGTAGGTGCCGGTAAACTCATCCAGCGATATGATAAAAATGAACACTGCGCTGGCCAGCAGACCCGGAGCTGCCAGCGGGAGGGTCACCCGGTAGAATGCTGTGATCGGACTGGCACCCACACTGCGGGCAGCTTCCTCCAGGCTGACCGGTATGGCCTTGAACGTGGAGCTGGTAATCCATACCCCGTACACCAGTCCGACGAGGATATGCACAAGCACAACCCCGAACACAGTACCCTCAATGTTAAACCTCGTGTAGTTCTGCAGGAGATTGACGAATATCG
>SKXS01000034.1 GCA_007128345.1 Spirochaetia bacterium | reverse complement strand
TCTTGCGGATATTTCGAAGCATCCCAGGACTCACGCGCGGGAGCTTTGATTTTTCACCCCTTATTGCTCTGATCACGTTGGGAATCATCAATACGATCATCAGCACCATGATGCGCCAGGGACAGATCAGCCTTGGCATTGTGCTGGGCATCATTCTCCAGTCTGCATGGGCGGTTGTCTCGTTCTTTCTGCTGCTCTACATCATCTTGGTCATTTTTCGCCTAGTGCTTGATTACCGGAGCACCCAGGGACAGAACCCGTATACTCCAGTCATAGACTCGCTTATTCAGTGGCCGGTTGATATCGCGCATCGGCTGTTTTTCCAGGGACGCAGCATATCGATTAGGCAGGGACTCTTTGGGGCACTGCTTTTGATGATCGGCATACGGTTTGCGGGAAGGATTATCGTATCGTGGCTTGCAGGCATACTCATTTCACTGCCTATATAATCAGCGATGGAGCATAAGTCCCCATGTATGCCAGAGAACTTGTCCGCCCGATAACAGAACTTAAGGGGGTGGGTCCCCGTCTGGCTGAATCTTTCCACAGGATGGAAGTCTTCACCTGGTTTGACCTGATCAGTCACCTTCCAAGAACTTATGAGGACAGGCAAGCACGAAAGCCCTTTTCCTCCGGCTATGATGGAACCCCTGTGCTGACGGTCATGGAGGTTATTGCCCACCAGTACATCAGGTACCGGAAAGGCAGGGCGCTTAAGGTCATCGTCAGGGATGCGACAGGTCCTGCTGCGCTGCTGTGCTTCGGCAGGAACTTCCTGCAGAATATCCTTATTCCAGGGAAGCAGTTCTACTTCTACGGACGCGGAAGCGTCAACTATGGCGAGCTCCAGTTCAGTTCCTTCGAAACTGCCCCCTGGACTGCAGACGAACCTCCTCCCCCTGAATTTTCCCATATTCTTCCCGTCTACCCGTTGGCCGGGTCACTCACCCAGAAAATTGTCCGCCGCGCGGTTGCGCAGCTGCTGCGTTCATCGGTGAGGTATCTGGAGGATGAACTTCCGCGCTACCTGGCGGATGCGCATGGGCTCATAGCAAAACGCGACGCACTGCGCCTGGTGCACTTTCCAAAATCCCAGGAAGATATCGAGCGTTCCCGGAGAACCCTTGCATTCGAGGAGCTCTTCTACCTGCACCTGATCATACGCAGGAGAGCTTTGAAGAGGAGCCGGCTCCGGAGGAATCCCAGGTCCTACTCGACTGCTTTGCAGAAGGAGATGATCAAGCAGCTGCCGTTTACACTTACATCAGGACAGATACGCTCTCTCCAGGAGATTACGTCAGATCTGGGCAGAGAGCGCCCCATGGCACGGCTCATCCAGGGCGATGTCGGCTCGGGCAAGACCCTGGTAGCCCTGCTCGCCTCGCTTCCGGTGATTGAGGCAGGAAGACAGGCTGCCTTCATGGTGCCCACAGAACTGCTGGCAAAACAGCATGCAGTGTCATCAGCTGACCACTTCGAATCCATGGGAATCAGGATCGCCCTGCTTCACGGGGGATTGAAGCAATCTGAACGTCAGCTCCTTCTTGCCTCGCTTAAGCAGGGAGATATTGATATGGTCATAGGCACCCACGCGCTTTTCTCCCAGGATGTAGAGTTTAAAGATCTGGCGCTGGTAATCATTGATGAACAGCACCGTTTCGGTGTGATGCAGCGCAACGCCCTGCATCATAAGGGAGAAGTGCCCGACATGCTGCTGATGACCGCCACCCCGATACCCAGGACGCTGGCGATGACCGTATTCGGTGATTTGGATGTCTCCACCATTGACACCATGCCCCCGGGCAGAAAACCGGTAATCACCCATCTCGCTTCAGAAGCAAGCCGAAGCCGGGTATACCAAGCAGTCAGATCAGAGTTTGAACGAGGTCACCAGGCATATTTTGTCTATCCCCGCATTGAGCAGAAGGAGGGTTCCAAGCTCCGGGATGCTGAAAGCATGTTCTCCTACCTGTCAAATGAAGTCTTTCCCGGCATCACAGGAGGGCTTATCCATTCGCAGCTTCCGCTGGAAACCAAGGAGTCGGTGATGGATGCATTCAGGAAGGGAGCTGTGGTCTACCTCGCTGCTACAAGCGTTATTGAGGTGGGTGTGGATGTGCCCAACGCCACATGCATGGTGATAGAGCACGCTGAGCGCTTTGGTCTCTCCGCACTGCACCAGCTCAGGGGCCGAGTGGGACGGGGGAGCGGACAGGCGTATGCATTTCTCATCTACTCTCAGGAACTCACCGATTCAGGGAAACAGCGGCTCCAGGTCATGAAGCAGACTTCCGATGGATTCGTGATAGCCGAAGAAGATATGAAAATCCGCGGTCCCGGTGATCTTACGGGCATTCAGCAGTCGGGTTTCCTGCGGCTCTCCTTTTCTGATTTGGTTGAGCATCTTGATATTCTGAAGGAAACCCTCTCTGCTGTCCAAACGATCCTGTCGGAAGATCCCGGCCTGCTCACCCCAGCACATCAGGTATTCCTGAACGTGCTGGAGAAAGCACCGCCGTTCCAGGAAGAGCTGATTGACAGCTGATCAGCAGATGCCGAGAGCCAGCGATGCAAGCATGAGCATACCTGCTTCCAATGCCTCATCAGCAAAATCAAAGGTATCGCTGTGGAGCTTGGCATGGGCTTCCCCCAAGCCGAGCTGGAACATGCATCCGGGCACCTTGTCCAGGTAGAATGCAAAATCCTCTGCAACCATATAGTGTGAGTCCATAGCTTGGTAGCATCCTTCACCCAGCACAAGTTCTGCAGTATCACGTACCCGCTGCACCTCCGCTGAGTTGTTGACTACAGGAAGGTGATAGAGCCGCTTATGGCTGATGTCACATGCAGTACCGTACTTGCCTGATATCTCCTGAACCGCCGAAGCAATTTCCTGCTCCATCCTGTTTCCAACCTGCGGATCCAGGTACCTGGTCGTCCCCAGTATAGTTGCAGACCCTGGAATGGTATTGGTGTTGTGCCCTCCCATCACGGCACAGGGAGTTATTACCGCACCGTGTTCTCGGGAAAAGCAAGCATGCAGATCCAGGAGCCTGCCGACTATTTCTGACACTGGCACCAGAGGATTGTTTCCCTGCTCCGGTGTTGCCCCGTGTGCCGCTTTCCCGGTACAGATTATTTCATATGTATCAGCAGCTGCCAGCATGACTCCCGGCTTGGAAGAGACCTTTCCCACCTCCAGTCCAGGCCATCCGTGCAGTGCATACACCCGGGTGAGGCCGTCACATACTCCAGCTGAGACTAAATCCGCGCCGGCGCATACCTGCTCCTCTCCCGGCTGGAATATAGCTCTGACCGTGTACGGCAGAGCAATCCCTGCACGGTGCAGCAGGACGATTGCACCCGCCAGCATAGCCATGTGCCCGTCATGTCCGCAGGCATGCATCATTCCTGATATCCTGGACTGGTAGGATAGCTCCGTACGTTCTGTAACCGGGAGTGCATCCATATCAGCTCGAAGTCCTATGACCGTACTGCGATCATTGCCTGGTTTCTCGAACACCAGATCTGTCCCTAAGAACGGTTCGTACACAAGAGCTGTATCCAGCACTCCCTGCTCTGTGAGCCAGGACACCAGATAGTTTCGTGTGGCATGTTCATGCAGGGCTATCTCTGGGCTCGTATGGAGTTCATGGCGCAATGCGATAATTTCCGGAAGGAGCCCGTCAAGGGCTGCATACAGCAGGTCGATACTATGCTTCATAGCTGCTGATCCTATCATACAGGAGACCAGTTTGGAAACTCCCCGGATTGCCATAACCGCCAGGAGTGAGTATGCTTGAGTGAAAGATTGCATCAGGAGCATGCCATGCGCATAACAGGTGGAACCTACCGGGGACGGAGGATAGTATGCCCGCCGGGAGTTATTCGCCCTGCAATGGACAGGATGCGGGAGTCGCTGTTCTCCATCCTGGGACCGCTGACGGGCACTTCATTTCTTGACCTCTTTTCCGGTTCAGCAGTAGTGGGCCTCGAAGCCGCTTCCCGGGGAGCACATCCGGTGCATTTGGTGGAGATGGATCCCAAAAAGCGCAATACCATCATGAAAAATATTGGATTTGCAGACCCTCCCCTGCAGCTCTTCATGATGCCTGTTCAGCGGTACCTGAAGCGCTCCGGAGCATCATATGATATCGCGTATGCGGATCCCCCTTTTGCTATGAAGGGCAAAGCGAGTCTGCTCACTTTGGCGGCCGAGCATGGAATTGTGCGGCAGGGAGGACTCTTCATCATCCACCACCCGGCAGAAGAGCGGTGGGATGATGATATCGAGTGCTTTCGATGTACTGACGTGCGTACCTACGGCAGATCGGTGCTGCGTTTTTTCCTGAACGAGGCTCATATGGAAAAACCGTCTCCTGATACGTTTTTAGCTGATAGAAAGTGACATATGTATCCGCCATCCCAGCCAGGCTGCCGATGCGTTGCGATATCTCAAGATCACCAGTAGTACAGGTTATGCATCATTGATGTCAGGTGCAATCGATTCTATGTGAAGCTCGTCAAGCTGCTCCCTAGGTACCAGACTTGGTGCTCCGGTCATGAGACAAGCTGCTTTCTGTGTCTTGGGAAAGGCTATTACATCCCTAATTGACTCGGTACCCAAAAGCAGCATCATGATCCGGTCCACCCCCAATGCTATGCCTCCATGCGGGGGTGCTCCGTACTGGAGTGCTTCAAGAAGAAATCCAAAGGTATCATGTGAAGTCTGCTCATCAATACCCAAGATTGAGAGCACTCGGCGTTGCAGTTCTGCATTGTGGATGCGCATGCTCCCGCCGCCGATCTCGCTGCCGTTGAGCACAATATCATACGCATCTGAAGTGACCGCAAAGGGATCAGTTTCCAGCATGTGAATATCCGCTTCTATGGGTGATGTGAACGGATGATGCACCGATGCGGTCCTCCCCGTCTCATCATGCTCAAAGAGCGGAAAATCCTCCACCCATGTAAAAGCAAGCTGGGTATCATCAATTAGGCCCAGTTTACGCCCAAGATACAGCCGTACCGCTGAGAGTGAACGGCAGACAATCTTCTCTGTGTCTGCAGCAAAGACAATTACATCTCCTGGGTGCGCATGGAGCTTACGGTAGAGCGATTGAGATTCATCTTCACTGAAATACTTGATAATAGGTGACTGGGGCCCATCTTCAGTCATGCGGATCCATGCAATACCCTTTCCCTTACACGAATGAACAAGAGGAGTAAGATCATCAAGGTCCTTCCTGCTGAGAGCACTGCTGTGTCCTTTGAGGTTGATGGCTCGGACTACCCCTCCTGACGAAAGAGCATTCTTGAATACGGTAAAGGCGGTATCTGTAAAAAGTCCGCTTACATCCTCGATCTCCAACCCAAACCGCACATCAGGAGCATCAGTACCGAATCGCAGGATTGCATCTTGGTAGGCAATCCTGGGAAATGGTATCGTACAGGATCTTCCCACCTGTTTCAGCAGATGCTTCAGCAGTTTTTCGGTAAGAGACATGACCCCTGCGCGATCAGTAAATGACAGCTCCAGATCCACTTGGGTAAATTCAGGCTGACGGTCCGCCCTGAGATCTTCATCGCGGAAGCACTTAGCTATCTGGAAGTAGCGGTCAAATCCTGAGATCATGAGCGACTGTTTGTAGAGCTGCGGGCTCTGGGGCAGCGCAAAAAAAGTTCCCGGGGTAATTCTGCTTGGTACGAGGTAATCCCTGGCTCCCTCTGGAGTCGACTTGCCTAATACGGGGGTTTCCACCTCAATAAAGT
>SKXS01000225.1 GCA_007128345.1 Spirochaetia bacterium | reverse complement strand
GGATTCATGCTCCTGAAGAGGCCGCAATAGTATCCGAAAGAATAACTCTCTAACAGCTAACTACATAATTGTACTCAATAATGTGATTATTGTAAACTGATTATACAATCAGCATCTTAGGAATATAGATAATTTTTTCACGATAATGTCCGAATCTACTTATGTGACGCATTTGTATAATCTGATTTTATAACATGTCATTGGGATTTGCATAGCAAGCTATACATGCAGGTACCCCTAAACGTCGCAATGAAATTTTTCATGTGATCAGCAGCATGCTGCGGCTTTTTCTTCATGCATCGTTATCATATGATTATAATGTAATGCGTAGGTAATTCTCAGCAATCATCAGTTTCCGGACAGTTCTTATAAAGAGATTTCATGACACTTTCCCTGCGAAATGCACTTAGGTATTACGGTACCCACCAGAATCCCTGCAAGTCAAGGTTAGAGAGTCCAAGATCAAGGGCTTTCGTAACTACAGAGCGATATTCTTCAGCAGTGATTGCCCGTGAGAGTTCCGGATAGTCGTATGCTTTATGGGCAGGACGGTACTGAGCCATGATGTTCACATAGGTGTCCTCCGGAAGATTTTCCGCTATCCACTCTATTACCTTCAGCGAACCGCTGACATCCTCGGGCATAACCAGATGCCGTATCATCAGCCCCCGATACATGATGCCGTCTTCAGCGGGTTTTGCAACTCCCACCTGCCGGTGCATTTCTAGAATAGCCTGCTTGGTCAGTTCAGGATAGCTTGCTGCACCTGCTGAGTATGCTGCGGCAGCTTCGCTATCCCAGTACTTAAAGTCAGGAAGATAGATGTCGACAACTCCGTCCAGGAGCTTCAGCACCTCAATCCGCTCCCAACCGGAGGTATTGTACACGATAGGAAGACGGAGGCCTTTTTCCGCGGCAATGTCCAATGCCTTGAGAATATGCGCAACATAATGCGTAGGGGTAACGAGATTAATATTGTGGCATCCCCTTCTCTGCATTTCAAGCATGATATTGGCAAGGCTGTACACGCTGGTTTCAATACCCCTGCCCAAATGGCTGATCGTCCAGTTCTGGCAGAAGACGCACCTGAGATTGCAGTGGGAGAAAAATATTGTCCCTGAGCCTCCCCATCCAACCAGCGGACGTTCTTCCCCAAAATGTGATTGGTAGGATGCAATATGTAACACTGTTCCCTGCGCTCTGCAGAAACCAGTTTCACCCGAGAGTCGATCGGCTCCGCATAAACGCGGACACAGCTGGCAAGATCCCATCACATCCCAGAGCATGTCCGCACGCCTTTTCAGCTCACCTGAACGATGGAGCTCCAGGTAAGAAGGCTCAAAACTGCCTTCATCTGTATTCGCTGATATCTCATCATCAATAATCGGGTCTTCTGAACTGGTATCCGCTGAAGCTGCCTGCATACCTACAACTCCCCCGCTGATAATACATACTATCTGGATACATACTATCATCATAAATACTTTACTACATCTCATTATACTCATACACCCTCCTCTTTCACGATCCGTAGAAGTTCTGCCGGACCTTCGGTATCAGCTGCTGGCATACTCTTTACACAGCTGTTTTCCTGCCTACGGTGAGCATAACGAAGCTGCAGGCTTTCAGTAATACTGCTGCCGCACATGTTCCAAAAAGGCCGAGAACCGGCAGAAGTGCCACACCGCCGAGAATTCCTCCAATCCATCCACCGACAAGATCACTCCCGTACAACAGACCCACTGTCCTGCTCAGGTTGTTGTTCGAACGCAGGTATATATGGTTTGCCAGAGGAAACTGCGCACTGATCAATAGACCGCTGACAAACGAGAGCAGGAGTATAACAGCACGCATAGCTGAGAACATGGCAGGTCTATCCATATAGGGCTGCAGCATCAGGAATAACAGGGGGAGCACCAGAGCATACATGATTATCACCAGGTCGATGGCAATGAATGCCCTCGCCGCATCCTTGATTCTTGGCAGCAGAACGGTAACTGCCATGGCCCCGCAGGCTGATCCCACCATAAAGCACGTTATCAGGAGCCCTATCCATGCAAAGACATATCCGTACAATGCCTGAAAGGCAAATATCAGGGCGAGGTCAAATACCATCCCGGCAAAACCGGTAGTGCCGATCGTCCAGGGAACTCCTGATCCAAAAATAGTTGGTTTTTTTATCCTCAGCAGTATCAGCAAAGCGATACCGGCTGCAAACGGCACAGCTATGGACCGCAGGGTCAGGTTCCCGAACCATGCAAAGAGTCCCTGCAGCGCCGGAGTGTGCAGAGCGTTCCAGTGGGCTATGCTGTAGTACACCCCTATGGGCCTAAAGTCGCTGTTAAGCACATGAGACTTTCCTTCGATGAACTCCTCATACCAGCCAGCCCAGCCTGGATGAAGCTTGTTCTGTATATGCCGAGGGACAAGCACATCAGGTGTAAAATCTCTCTCCAGGACCCGTTGGGCAAACAGTGAAACGTCCATCTCCATGATATCCCCGGCATGCGAGACCAGGTAGAGGTTTGCCTCGTCACCGGGAATGACCCTGACATGGGGAAATACCTCCTTGACAGTATGGTAGACAGAGGCATTGAGACTCCTCAGCTCATCGCTGAAGTATGTCAGAGAACCCGGAATGCTGAAGACAAGTATCCCATCAGCATTCAAGGTCTTGTCAGCCAGGGAGAAAAACTCTTGCGTAAAGAATCTGTTTGTCTGCAGATCCGTGAGTTCCCGTATGCCGACCAACAGCACGTCATATGTCTTCTGCGTCGTTTTCAGGAAAAGTCGTCCGTCACTGTGCGTGATATGTACCCGTTCGTCCTTCAGTTCACGTTCCGTCAGCGAAGTAGAATATCTGTCTACAAGCTCCAGTATCATAGGATCCAGCTCAGCATACTCAACTGACTGCACTGAGTGATGCTTCAGCACTTCGTTAATTACTCCTCCGGCACCTCCGCTGAGTATGAGCAGTCGCTCAGGATTCGGATGCGCCATAAGCGGAAGATGCACAAATTCCTCAACAAACAGGATGTCAGGGATCGGTGTCTTCATGTGGGGTATGCCGTCAAGAAAGAATGTATACTGACCTTCCAGTTCGGTCACGCTGATGTTGCTGTACCTTGAATTCTGGTAATGCACCAGGTTCTGGGGTGCCCACTGGGTCTCTATGGAGCGTTGATGGAGCACATCTGCTAGGCCTCCTGAAGCAGTCAGCACTCCAGCCCCAAGCAGCACGACAGCAATACCTGCAGCCGCCCGCTCAATTTTCGGACCGATACGTAAGTACTGTGCCAGCACCAGGACACCTATGGCCAGATGCGCCACACTAAGCCAAATTGCGGCATGCATGGTGTGTACATACGGAATGATCAGGAATGTCCAGACTATACCGCCTATAATCGTTCCTAGTGTTTCATACACATATGCCCTGCCTACAGAGGATGCATCGGGCTTGGAATAAGCTGAATATACCTTGCATCCAAAGGTGAACAGCGCACCATGCAGAACGCTGATCGGCAGGAGAATGAAGAAGGACGAATACAGGATAGGGAGAATACCGATTCCTTCACCGATTGAGAGGCCCAGCATTATACGCAGGATTCGAGTTATGTAAACCATCGCAGGCAGGGCTGCTGAAAACAGAATATTCATGCCTGCATACACAGCAAGGAGATGCTTGGACCGTTCTGCCCGCTTACCTATGTAGAAACTTCCGAAGGCTTCAAGGATGAGCCAGCTTGCCAGTATAATACCGATGGAGAGTTCATTGCCGGAAAAGACGATCAGCAGTTCACGCAGCAGGATCATCTGCGCAATCATTCCGCTGCATCCTGCAGCGCATATTGCTGTGCTGATGCGCCTGCTCATCATATCCGTGCTCCTTGCCAGATACTGTTTATCATGCCGCACAGTAATCACCGAGTCACCCGGAATCTGTATATGCGGTATGTATGGACAATGAGTCCAGATATCCGCATGGTGCTGATAGTGAATGAGGCAGCGGCACCTGCAGCATGCCGCACCTGCTCACGGTCATTACCCTGCCCTATACTGGGAGGCTGTCCCCCGGCAGACTCTCGTTTATCAGGTTGATTATACCCTGATTCACTGAAATCATAAACCCAGACAGCCGTAACCGCTTATGATGATCATCCCTGATATGATGCAGTGCAAATCTCCCGCAGGATACTGATGCCAGAAATCAGCTGTGCCTGATGCATCATCCCGAAAATCCTGCAGCCAGCACAGCAACCGCATGTACAACCATAAAAAGCCCGAACCCGAAGAGCACCAAGGCTGAACCCAGTCCCATCCAGCGTGTCGCCCTGGGTCCCAAGCGTCCGGCTGCAGCACAGAATGCTGAAAACAGGACGAATCCGCCTATCAGAGCGCCGTAGAACCCAATCAGAAAACTTACTCCGTACCCCGGTGATTCCTTCCAGCCTTGCAGAAGGATGGGGCCGGCTACTGCAGCCCAGAAGATGTAGGGATTTGGATTCAGCAGATTCATACATGCCGCATGCAGGATACTCTGCCTTGATGAGGGAATAGTTTTAACAGCGTGCGAAGCCTTGCCGGACCTGTAAGCGTTTAATGCCAGATAAAATAGGAACAGGCCGCCAGCGATACGCAGACCTGTCAGCAGCCAAGCAGGCGCTTGGGTCAGCAGCACTGCCATCAGGATGATAATCGGACCGTCACTGATAAGAGGTGCAAATGCAGCAGGAACTGTTCGTTTCCAGCCGAACCGCAATGTACGGTTCAGCAGATAGGCTTGAAACGGGCCGGGCTGGGATGCTGCAGCTATTCCCAGGGCTAGTCCTTGGACAAGAAACACCAGCATGGCTCCATCCTTATATGAAAAAATATTGTGTGCACACTAATGGAACCAAGCTGCTATTGTCAATGCGCACTTTCATCAACTGCCGTATGAGTAGGAGAGAGGGGCATTAATGATCTCAATGTTCCCGTAGTTTAAGCTGTCACGCAGGCTGTGTGCGGCCATAGATTCAGCGACATGAATGCTGATCCCTGAAGGAACCAGACAGGTTACCCGCTCCCAGGCAGCTGTCTGACCATCCCCGCTTGCTATGCCGATATTCTGTACACGTGATATGGTGGCTCCCGTAGCTCCAGCCCGCATGGCGGCAGCAACCAGTTCACCTGCATACCCCTCCCTGCAGGAACTGATAATTTCACGCTGCTTCCTCATGAACCGCAAGTTTCTTGGTTTAGGATCCACAAACCGCTTTCTCCAGGATGTGCTTCCCCGCAGCTCATCAAGCGCGGCAATGATCTGCTCTATGCTTGCCGCATGCTCTTGGGCGCCAATCCGCATGCGGGTATCCAGAAGCGCTCTGCTGACCGGAACCTGGTAAACGAACCCCCCCCCTGGCCGGTTCAGCCTGCCGTGTTCAACAAGCAGTTGGATTATACTTTCTGTATCATGTGAAGGCACTATCAGATGCACAAGCTCCTTCTCCGGCGGGATAGTTATCCTGAGCAGACCGAGCCGGTCACGAAGTCCGGTACCGATACCCAGCGTTACCGCAGGTATGCCTGTGCCAAGATCCAGGGCGATGCCAGCCAGATGCTCACCCGAACCGGGTGAGGAGAGGATGCATGTAATGTGTGATAGGTCCCGTGAGGATGGGAGAGCCGGTGCTTCAGTCCTTCCGTCATGGACCAGAACTTCCTGGATCATGATGCTCCCATGACCGGGTATATCCAGTTCGGCTTTCTTTGCCAGCTGATCCATGATGCCTGCCGCAATATTCGGTTCGTCGGTGATGTAGAATCGATCTCCTGGTGCATCATCAAGCTGTGTCCGCGTACCAGGCAGCCCT